>JANXRT010000271.1 GCA_025356735.1 Acetobacteraceae bacterium
TCGCCCTGGTTGACCACGTCCGTCGTCTTGTTGACACGGCCCTGGGCCAGTTCGCTGACATGAACGAGGCCGTCCCGCGAGCCGAGGAAGTTCACGAAGGCGCCGAACTCGGCGGTCTTCACCACCTTGCCCGTGTAGATCACGCCGATTTCCGGCTCCGCCACGATGCCGCGGATCCAATCGATCGCCGCCTGCGCCTTGGCCGGATCGCTGGAGGCGATCTTGATGGTGCCGTCGTCGTTGATGTCGATCTTGCAGCCGGTGTTCTCGACGATCTCGCGGATCACTTTTCCCCCCGTGCCGATCACTTCGCGGATCTTCTCCTTCGGCACGGTGATCATGGTGATGCGCGGTGCCGTGGCCGCGACCTCGGTGCGTCCGCCGGTCAGTGCCTTGGCCATTTCGCCGAGGATGTGCAGGCGGCCGTCACGGGCCTGGCCGAGCGCCACTTCCATGATCGCCGGGGTGATCGAGGTGATCTTGATGTCCATCTGCAGCGAGGTGATGCCCACCTCGGTGCCGGCCACCTTGAAGTCCATATCCCCAAGGTGATCCTCGTCGCCGAGAATGTCGGACAGCACGGCGAACCCGCGATCCTCCTTGATCAGGCCCATGGCGATGCCCGCCACCGGCCGCTTCAACGGCACACCGGCATCCATCAGCGCCAGCGAAGTGCCGCAGACGGTCGCCATCGAGGACGAGCCGTTGCTCTCGGTGATCTCGGACACCACTCGCATCGTGTACGGGAAAACGTCCTTTGCCGGCAGCAGCGGCCGGATGGCGCGCCAGGCGAGCTTGCCATGGCCGATTTCGCGGCGGCCCGGGCTGCCCATGCGGCCCGCTTCGCCGACCGAGTACGGAGGGAAGTTGTAGTGCAGCATGAAATGCTCGCGGTAGTCGCCCGCCAGCGCGTCGATCATCTGCTCGTCCTGGCCGGTGCCGAGGGTCGCCACGACCAGCGCCTGGGTCTCGCCGCGGGTGAACAGCGCCGATCCATGCGCGCGCGGCAGGATGTGCACTTCGGCCACGATCGGGCGAACCGTACGCGTGTCGCGGCCATCGATGCGGATGCCGGTGTCGAGGATGGCGTTGCGCACGATGTCGGCTTCGAGGTCCTTGAACAGGCCCTTGGCCTTGTCGGCGTCCAGCCCCTCGGCGGTCAGCGCCGCGGCGGCGGCCTTCTTGGCGGCGCCGACCCGCTCGTAGCGGACCTGCTTGACCTTCTCCTGGTAGGCTTCGGCGATCGACGCACGTGACAGCGCATCGACGCGGCCGGCCAGCGCCGTTTGCTCGGCCGACACCTCGGCTAGCTTCCAAGGCTCCTTGGCGGCGCGCTCGGCCAGCTCGATGATCGCCTGGATCACCGGCTGGAACGCCGCGTGCCCGAACGTCACGGCGCCAAGCATGATCTCCTCGGACAGCTCGTGCGCCTCGCTCTCGACCATCAGCACGCCTTCGACGGTGCCGGCCAGCACCAGGTCGAGCTGTGTCTCGGCCATCTGCTCGGTGGTTGGGTTGAGCACGTACTCGCCGCCGATATAGCCGACGCGGGCGGAGGCGATCGGGCCGAAAAAGGGTATGCCGGACAGCGTCAGCGCCGCCGAGCAGCCGATCATCGCGACAACGTCCGGATCGTTCTCCAGATCGTGGCTGAGCACGGTGGCGACGACCTGGACCTCGTTGCGAAAACCCTGCGGGAACAGCGGCCGGATCGGGCGGTCGATCAGACGGCTGGTCAGGACCTCCTTCTCCGAAGGACGCCCCTCGCGCTTGAAGAACCCGCCCGGGATCTTGCCCGCGGCAAAGGTCTTCTCCTGGTAGTTGACCGTCAGCGGGAAGAAATCCTGTCCGGCCTTGGCGCTACGCACGCCGACGGCGGTGCAAAGCACAATGGTCTCACCATAACTGATCATCACGGCGCCGTCGGCCTGCCGGGCGATCTTGCCGGTCTCGAGCACGAGGGTGCGGCCACCCCATTCGATTTCCTTGCGGAAGTAATTGAACATTCGTTATTTTCCAGTGTCTGCACCAAACGGGCGAACAACCCGGCGAACGATCCGTCCCTGGGAAACGGCGCCTCGGGCGGCATGGAGGCGGTCCTGCATCGTGCAAGCCGCGGCCACGTG
>JANXRT010000288.1 GCA_025356735.1 Acetobacteraceae bacterium
GACCGTCAACATCCTGACCCACTGCAACGCCGGCTGGCTCGCCACCGTCGACTGGGGCACCGCGCTGGCGCCGATCTACGCCGCGCACGATGCGGGCATGGACGTTCATGTCTGGGTCGACGAGACCCGCCCGCGCAACCAGGGTGCGGCGCTGACGGCGTTCGAGCTCGGTGCCCACGGCGTCGCCCACACGGTGATCGCCGACAATGCCGGCGGCCACCTGATGCAGCATGGCGAGGTCGATCTGGTGATCGTCGGCGCCGACCGGGTAACCCGCAACGGCGATGTTGCCAACAAGATCGGCACCTACCTCAAGGCGCTGGCCGCACACGACAACGGCGTGCCGTTCCACGTCGCGCTGCCGTCCTCCACGATCGACTGGACGATGTCGGACGGGGTGTCCGCCATTCCGATCGAACAGCGCGACGACGCCGAGGTCACCCATGTCTCGGGCCTCGGCGCGGATGGGAAGGTCGCCGTCGTGCGCGTGGTGCCGGTCGGCAGCCATGGCGCCAACCCGGCCTTCGACGTCACGCCGGCACGGCTGGTGTCCGGCCTCATCACCGAGCGTGGGCTGTGCGATGCAACCGAGGCGGGTCTGGCGGCGATGTTCCCGGATCACGGCTGACAGTTTGTCCGATGTGGCGAGGCTGGCATGCCATCGTCGCCGGCGCCGCTCTGCTGTCGGCCTGTGCCCAAACGCCCTTGCAGCGCGACATGCATGTGCCGGACTTTGCCAGCGTGCCGTACGAACCTTTCTCACGCGATGCCGCGATTACCATTGCCCTGCGTGAATGGCGGCTGTTCGGCCAACCCGTTCGTGACGAGCCGCCCGGAACCCGCATGACCGCCGAAGCCGATATCCCGATGCGCCAGGAGGGCCTTTGGCAGCGGGTCGGCGAATACTGGTGGCTGGGCCAGGATGCCGGCACCGCCGCTGCCCGGTGGACCGGCAGGCATGACCAGCACGGACAGAAATTCCCGGCCGACGAGGATGACCGCCATGCCTGGTCCGCCGCATTCATCTCCTACGTCATGCGCAGCGCTGGTGCCGGGCGCCGCTTTCCCTATGCCATCGCCCATGCCACCTACATCGATGCGGCCTGGCGCGCGGCGCTGGATGCGGAGGCCGACGCGGTGATCACCGCCGAGCCGCCGGAACGCTACGCGCCGCAGCCCGGCGACCTGATCTGCACCGGCCGCGATGCCGCCACATCGATACGTTTCGCGGATCTGCCCGTTCTGGACTTTCCCAGCCATTGCGACATCGTCGTCGCCACCGCGATGGATAGCATCCGCGTCATCGGCGGCAATGTCGGTGCCGCGGTTGCGATGAAGCATGTGCCGGTGGCCGCCGACGGCAGGCTGGTCGGCCCTGATGGCGCCATCCTGGACCCGCGCTATCCGTGGTTCGTCGTGCTGCGGGTGCGCTATGACCGTTGAGGGACGTAAAGCCGTCTGCAACGCGTGTTGAACGCCACGGGCAAGAAGGCATGGGCTCTCCCCACGGGGGCATTCCGGCCGTTCGCCTTCGGCAATTGAAGGCCCACGGAAGGAGAACCCCATGCTTCCTTCTACCCATAGCGTTCAGTATCACCTACCGTCATGCGCATCCTGTTCGTCACCTCCAACCGCGTCGGCGACGCGATTCTCTCCACCGGCCTGCTCGATCACCTAATCCGCGCCCACCCAAGCGCCCGTATCACGGTGGTATGCGGCCCGGTAGCCGAGGGCGTGTTCCTGCGGATGCCGAACCTCGAACGCATTATCCTGCTCGACAAGCGGCCCTATGGACGGCATTGGCTGGGTTTATGGGCACGGGTCTGCGCGACGCGATGGGACCTGGTCGTCGACATGCGCGGCACCGCACTGTCGTGGCTTGTGCCGACAAGGCGTCGGGCCGTATGGCGACGACTTTCGGGCGAAATCAAGGTACCGAAGGTCGAGGAGAATGCCGCCGTCCTAGCCCTGAACCCTGTGCCGCTGCCGGTCGCATGGACCGCCGCCGCCGACCGCGCGGTCGCGGCGAGGCTGCTGCCGGCCGGCCGGACGCTGGTGGCGCTCGGGCCGACTGCCAACTGGCTGCCGAAAACCTGGCCGGCAGCGAATTTCGCGGCGCTATTCCGCGGACTGGAGAGGAACGCGGTGCACCAGCCTGTCGCCGTGGTATTCGCCGGATTGGGTGCCGCCGAGGCCGCGATGGCGGCGCCGCTGCTGGCCGCTCTGCCCGATGCGATCGATCTGTCCGGCCGGCTGTCGCTGCCTGAGGCCGCCGCCTGCCTCGAAAATTGTTCTCTCTACGTCGGCAACGATTCGGGGCTGATGCATCTCGCGGCGGCAACGGGCATTCCGACGCTGGGGCTGTTCGGGCCGACCTCGGCCGACGAATACGCCCCCACCGGGCACCATGCACGGGCTATCCGGTCGCCCGACGGGACCATGGCAGGGCTGGCGCCAGCGGATGTCCTTGCCGCTGCGACGCAACTCATTGAACTGGTTGCACGCGAGAGTACGCCGGCCTAGGGTTTCCTCAACGTCCAGTAAAATACGAGGGAGCGGGCCGTATGAAGGTCGGGGATGCGATTGCCGAGATCATGAAGCGCGAGGGGATCGAGATCCTTTGCGGCTACCCGGTCAACCACCTGCTCGAATACGCGGCCAAGGCCGATATCCGCCCGGTAATCGTCCGCCAGGAGCGTATCGGCCTGCACATGGCCGACGCCATCTCACGCATGAGTTCCGGCAAGAAGATCGGCGCGTTCTGCATGCAGCACGGGCCGGGGGCGGAGAACGCCTATGGCGGCGTGGCACAATGCTACGGCGAGTCGGTGCCGGTGCTGGTGCTGCCGCAGGGCTACGCGCGCCGCATCGCCCATATCGACCCGAACTTCAACTCGGTCGCCGCGATGAAGTCGGTCACCAAGCTGGCCGAGCCGGTGAACGTCCCCGCCGAACTGGTCAACATCTTCCGCCGCGCCTTTACCCAGCTTCGCAACGGCCGCGGCGGGCCGGTGCTGGTGGAAATCCCGACCGACGTGTGGAACGAGGAGGTCCCCGAGCCGCTCGACTACACGCCGGTGATCGTCACCAGGTCCGGCCCCGACCCGGAGCATGTGCGCCAGGCGGCGGCGGCGCTGGCAAACGCGAAACGGCCGGTGATCTATGCCGGCCAGGGCGTGCACTACGCGATGGCTTGGCCGCAGCTGAAGCGCCTGGCGCTGCTGCTCGCCGCACCCGTCACCAGCAGCCTGGGCGGCAAGAGCGCGTTCGACGAGACCCATCCGCTGTCGCTCGGCTCCGGCGGCAACGCGATCCCGAAGCCGGTGCGCCACTTCCTCGACGAATCCGATGTCATCCTCGGCATCGGCTGCTCGTTCACCGAGACCAACTTCGGCGTCGCCATGCCCAAGGGCAAAACCATCATCCATTCAACGCTGGACCCGGCCCATCTCAACAAGGACGTCGAGGCCAGAATCGGGCTGGTCGGCGATGCCGGGCTGGTGCTCGACGCCCTCTTGAAGGAGATCAATG
>JANXRT010000293.1 GCA_025356735.1 Acetobacteraceae bacterium
CCGGCTGCGTGCGGGTGATCGCGACCTACAGCGCCGGTTACGACCATATCGACATCGAAGCGGCGCGGCATCGGAATATCGCGATCTGCAACACGCCGGACGTGCTCTCGGTCGCCACGGCCGAGACCGCGATGCTGCTGATCCTTGCCGCCGCGCGAAGGCTGGGCGAGGGCGAGCGGCTGCTGCGTGCGGGGCTGTGGACGGGGTGGTCGCCGGATCTGCTGATCGGGATGCAGGTATCCGGCAGGCGGCTCGGCATCTTCGGCATGGGCAGCATCGGCCAACGCCTGGCCGCGATGGCGCGCGGCTTCGGCATGGAGATCCATTATCGTAACCGCGCACGATTGGCGCCCGAGCTGGAATTGGGTGCGGTACATCATGCCGACGACGACAGCTTTCTCGCCGCCTGCGACGTGCTCAGCCTCAACGCGCCCGGTGGCGATGCCACGCGGCACTGGCTGGATGCCGGACGCATCGCCAGGCTGCCGCGCGGTGCGATCGTGGTGAACACGGCGCGCGGCAGCCTGGTCGATGATGCGGCACTCATCGCCGCGCTGCGGTCGGGCCATGTGCGCTATGCCGGGCTGGACGTGTTCGATGGCGAGCCGGCGTTTGATCCGGCCTATCTGACGCTGCCGAACGTGGTGCTGACGCCCCATATGGGCAGCTCGACCGAGGAGGCGCGCCACGCCATGGGCATGGCCGCGCTGGACGGCATCGCCGCGGTGCTGGCGGGACGCAGGCCAGCCAACCTGGTGTGAACGCGACAGACCCCACGGGCGGCTTCTGGACGTTTGACATCGTTCCATAAAACCCAGCAGAGTTTGCCGGCGGGAAACGGACGACAGGTCCGTGCCGCGGGGGACGCCGAGATGCAGCGCAAGAAGCTCGCCGGAAGCCTTTCGCGCCGATCGCTGGTCGGCGGCGCGGCCTGCGCCACCGCCGTCACCATCCTGCACTGGCCGGCCGAGGCCGCGGAATTCTCCTACAAGTTCGGCAGCGTGCTGCCGATCACCCATCCGATGAACGCGCGCATCGCCGAGGCGGCGGGCAAGATCAAGGAGGCGACCGGCGGGCAGTTCGAATACGCGGTCTATCCAAGCAGCGCGCTGGGCGGCGACACCGCGATGATCGCCCAGGCTATTTCCGGCGCGTTGCAGATGTATTCGCTGTCGGGCGACATCCTGGCGCCGCGGGCACCGGCCGCGGGCATCATGGGCGTCGGCTTCGCCTTTCCCGGCTACGGCCCGAACTGGGCGGCGATGGATGGCGAGCTTGGCGTGTGGTATCGCAGCCTTGCCGAGAAGCAGGGCCTGTATGCCCTGCCGCAGGCGTTCGACCACGGCTTTCGCAACATCACCACCCGCAACAAGCCGATCAACACGCCCGACGATTTGCGCGGCTTCAAGATCCGGCTGCCGGTGGCGCCGACCCTGATCGCCCTGTTCAGGAGCCTCGGCGCCGCGCCGACGCCGCTCAACCTGGGCGAGGTCTACAGCGCGCTGCAGACCGGCATCGTCGATGGCCAGGAGAACCCGCTGCAGCTGATCGACGAGGCCAAGTTCTACGAAGTGCAGAAATACATCAGCATGACCAGCCATGTCTGGACCGGGCTGCACTGCTCGTTCAACCTGGCGGCCTGGAAGAAGCTGCCGGGGCCGATCCAGGACAGCATCGGCGGGATCCTGACCGAGGCCGCGACCCAGGAGCGCGCCGACTGGCTGCGCAACAACGACACCGTATCGCAGAGGCTCAAGGATCACGGCATGGCGTTCAACACGCCCGACATCAAGCCGTTCCAGGCGCTGGCGACCCAGAAGGGCTACTACGCCGAGATCAAGCAGCGCATGGGCGACGAGCCGTGGGCGCTGCTGGAGAAATACACCGGCAAGCTGGGCTGACGGCGCAAACCCCGATCCACAGGAGCCTGCGGCCATGAGCGTCCAGGTGCTGCAATCACAGGCGGTCGGCGCGTCGGGGCTGCGTCGCATCGCCTTTCAGCTCGACCGGGGGATCGGCCACGTGACCGAGGCCGCCGGCGCCGCCATCGTGGTCGCCGAGACCTGCATCCTGTTCGCCGGGGTGGTATCGCGCTACGTGTTCGACGATCCGATCATCTGGACCGACGAGCTGGCCAACTTCCTGTTCCTGTGGCTGTCCATGCTCGGCACCGTAGTGGCGCTGCGCGGTGATGGGCACATGCGCCTGACCACCCTGGTCAACATCTCGCGGCCCAGCCTGGGCCGGTGGTTCAACTCGGTCGCCGCCCTCGTCGTCGTCGCCTTCGTGCTGTTGATCCTGCTGCCGGCCCGGGAATACCTGCTGGAGCAGCAATACACCGAGCTGACCACGCTCGGCATTTCAGAAGGCTGGCGTGCGCTTGCGATCCTGGTCGGCATGAGCCTGGCCGCGATCGTCGCCATCCTGCGGCTGATCGAGACCGCCACATGGCGGGAGTTCGCGCTGGCGGTGCTGGTGGCGGGCGGGGTCAGCCTGGCGCTGTGGCTTTTGCAGCCGCAATTGGTGGCGCTCGGCTTCGGCAGCCTGGTTATTTTCTTCGTTGTCATCGTCGGCGCGTGCGTCGCCATCGGCGTGCCGATCGCCTTCGCCTTCGGCGTCGCCACCATGTCCTACCTCGCGCTGACCACCGACACGCCGCTATCGGTCGTGGTCAACCGGATGGATGACGGCATGTCGAACCTGCTGCTGCTGTCGGTGCCGATGTTCGTCTTCCTCGGTCTGCTGATGGAGATGACCGGCATCGCCCGGGTGATGGTGGCCTTCCTCGTGTCCCTCGTGGGTCATGTCCGCGGCGGGCTGTCCTACGTCCTGCTCGGCGCGATGTTCCTGGTGTCCGGCATTTCGGGATCGAAGGCCGCCGACATGGCCGCGGTGGCGCCGGTGCTGTTCCCCGAGATGCGCAAGCGCGGCCAGCATCCGGGCGAGCTTGCCTCGCTGCTGGCGACCTCGTCGGCGATGTCGGAAACCATCCCGCCCAGCCTGGTGCTGATTACCATCGGCTCGGTTACCAGCGTCTCGATCTCGGCCCTGTTCACCGGCGGCCTGCTGCCCGCCCTGGTCGCGGCCCTGGCTCTGGTCGTTGTTGCCTGGTGGCGCTCGCGCGGCGAGGACACCACCGGGCGAACCCGCGCGCCGGGGCGCGAGATCGTTCGCACCCTGCTGGTGGCGCTGCCCGGCCTGACCTTGCCCTTCGTCATCCGCGCCGCCGTGGTCCGCGGCATCGCCACCGCGACCGAGGTTTCCACCGTCGGCGTGGTCTATACCGCTTTGCTTGGATTGCTGGTCTATCGCCAGTTCGACTGGCGGCGGATCTATCCGCTGCTGGTCGAGACGGTGGCCCTGACCGGTGCCGTGATGCTGATCGTCGGCACAGCCACGGCGATGTCCTGGGGCCTGACGCAGTCCGGTTTTTCGAACTGGCTGGTCGCCTCCATGGCCGGTGTGCCGGGCGGAAAAGCCGGATTTCTGGGCATCACGATCGTCGCCTTCATCATCCTGGGCAGCGTTTTGGAGGGCATTCCCGCCATCCTGCTGTTCGGCCCGCTGCTGCTGCCGGTGGCGCGCGCGATGGGCGTGCACGAGGTGCATTATTCCATCGTCGTGATCCTGGCGATGGGCATCGGCCTGTTCGCGCCACCCTTTGGCGTTGGTTTCTATGGCGCCTGCGCGATCGGCAAGATCTCGCCCGATGACGCCATCGGTCGCATCTGGCCCTACATCTTCGCCCTGGTCGTGGCGCTGGTCGTGGTCGCCGCCTTCCCGTGGCTGTCGATCGGGTTCCTGTAAGGGTTGCCGCTCAGGCGTTCATCCCCCGCAAGGCTTCGCAGACGGCGCGCGTGACTTCCTTGGTCGTCGCCTTGCCGCCGAGGTCGGGCGTCAGCAGCCCATTGGTGCAGACCTGCTCGACGGCGCGCATCAGCAGGTCGGCGGCGGGCTTTTCGCCGAGGTGCTCCAGCATCATCGCCGCGGTCCAGAAGCTGGCGACCGGGTTGGCGATGCCCTTGCCGGTGATGTCGAAGGCTGAGCCGTGGATCGGCTCGAACATCGACGGGTTTTTCCGACTTGGATCGACGTTGCCGGTCGGCGCGATGCCGAGCGAGCCCGCGAGGGCGGCGGCGAGGTCGGACAGGATGTCGGCGTGCAGGTTGGTCGCGACCACGGTGTCGATGCCGCGCGGCTTGAGCACCATCCGCATGGTCATGGCGTCGACCAGTTCCTTGTCCCAGGTGACATTCGGGAAATCATGCGAAACCAGGCCGGCGATCTCGTCCCACAGCACCATGCCGAAGCGTTGGGCGTTGGATTTGGTTACCACGGTGAGGTGCCTGCGCGGCCGGGCGGCGGCCTGTTCGAAGGCGTAGCGCATTATTCTTTCCACGCCGTGGCGGGTGAAGATCGCGGTTTCGGTGGCGACCTCCTCCGGCCGGCCGCGATGGGTGCGACCGCCCTGGCCCGCGTATTCCCCCTCGGAGTTCTCTCGAATAATTAACCAGTCGAGGTCGCCGGGGCCGACATTTCGAAGTGGGCTGGTGATGCCGGGCAGGATGCGGGTTGGGCGAACGTTGGCGTATTGGTCGAGACCCTGGCAGATCTGCAGGCGCAGGCCCCACAGGGAAATATGGTCGGGGATGTTGGGGTCACCGACGGCGCCGAAATAGATCGCGTCGGCGGTGCGCAGCCAGGCCAGCGCGTCGGCCGGCATGAATGCGCCGTGGCGGCGGTAGTAGTCCGAGCCCCAGTCGTAGCGGTCGATCTTTAAGGTGAAGCCGACGCCGCGGGCGGTGAGGGCGTCCAAAACCTCGAGCCCGGCCTCGATGACTTCGGGGCCGATGCCGTCGGCGGGGATCGAGGCGATGCGGTGTTGGCGCATGGTCAGGATTTTTTCCATGTCTGGTAGGCGGCGAGCGTCGCCTCATTGGGTGGGTAGGTGCCGGGCAAGGCGGCGCCTTCGATGATGCGCTCCAGCAGGAAGCCTTCAAGCTCCTCCTGCGCGGCGGCGTCGATCGCGACCTCGGCGGCGAGGCTGGCGGGAAGCACGACGACGCCGTCATGGTCGCCGACGACGATGTCGCCGGGATAGACCGCGACGCCGCCGCAGCCGATCGGCACGTTGCTCTCGACCGCGTGGTGGCGGGCGAGGTTCAATGGCGCGCTGGGGCCGGAGCAGAACACCGGGAACGGCAGTTCGGATATGGGCCGCACGTCCCGCACGCCGCCGTCCGAGACGAACCCGGCGACGCCGCGCTTCATCAGCCGGGTGATCAGGATTTCGCCGGCCGAGGCGGCGCGCGTGTCGCCGCGGCAGTCGATCACCAGCACGTGGCCCTCGGGGGTGATCTCGATGGCGCGGCGCTGCGGGTGCTCGGCGTCGGCGAACACGCCGGGATGGTCGAGGTCCTCGCGGCAGGGGATGTTGCGCAGGGTGAAGGCGGGGCCGACCAGGTTGGCGTCGAGCCGGCCGAGGCGCTGCACGCCCTGCAGGTAGATGTTGCGAAAGCCGCGCTTCATCATCTGGGTGGTCAGGGTGGCGGTGCTGACGCCGCTCAGCAGTCTTCGCGTTTCGCTGGAAAATTGCAGCATGTCGGTTGCTCCGGCCGGTGAATGCCGCAGCGTGCCTCGCCGCGACCAACCCGGCAATCGGGGTGCCTGAAATCAATTGCGATAGCGGATAAAAGATGTAGGCTGCCCGGCAGATACGGGAGGCAACGATAATGAATGAAAACACCGCGACGCGGCGGGCTCTGCTCGCCGGTCTGGCGGGCATGGCGGCATTCCCCGAGATGGCGCGCGCGCAGGCTGTGCGTCCAGCCGCGCCGGCCTCGCCGCTGACGCTCAACATCGTCGATGTCGCGGGCAACTTGCAGCTGTCGCAGCGCTCGTTCGAGGAGTACCGCCGGGCCAATCCAACCTATGTCGGAAAGTTCAGCTTCACCCAGGCGCCGGCGCCGGAACTGCCGGGCAAGCTGCGGGCGCAGCAGGCGGCGGGGCGGGTGGACATCGACATGGTGATGACCGGCACCGATGGGGTCGCCGCCGGCATCAGCCAGAACCTGTGGGAGAAGCTTCTGCCGGACCATTCGGCCTCGCTGCCGAACATGGAAAAGACGTTGCAGCCGGCGGCGCTGAGGATGCAGGCGCTGGCGCAGGGCCAGGCGGTGTGCGGCTGGTACTGTCCGGGCGGGCCGCTGCTGGAATACATGCCGACCCGGGTGCCGCAGCCGCCGCGCTCGGTCGAGGAGTTGCTGGCCTGGACGAAGGCTCATCCCAAGCGGTTCATGTATGCGCGTCCTGCCAACTCCGGTCCCGGGCGCGCCTTCATGATGGGGCTGCCGTACCTGCTCGGCGACAGCGATCCAAAAGACCCGGTGAAGGGCTGGGACAAGACCTGGAGCTACCTCTCCGAACTCGGCCGCAACGTAGAGTATTATCCGACCGGCACCGGTGCGACGATGAAGGAGCTTGGCGAGGGATCGCGCGACATCATCGCGACGATGACCGGCTGGGACATCAATCCGCGGGTGCTGGGAGTGGTGCCGAAGGAGGCCGAGATCATCGTGCTGAACAACTTCCACTGGGTGACGGACGCCCAGTACATGGCCATCCCGCGCGGCCTGGCACCCGAAAAGATGCCTATCCTGCTTGACCTCATCAGCTACATGCTGACCCCGAAGGCGCAGGCGGTGAGCTATGACAAGGGTTACTTCTATCCCGGACCGTCGGTTGCCGGAGTCACGTTGGACATGGCGCCCCAGGATAGCCAGGACGCGATCAACGAATACAACCGGCCGTTCTACGCCAAGCTGATCGCCGAGCGGCCGGCCGAGACGCCGCTGGATGCCGACAAGATGGTGCTGGCCTTCGCGCGCTGGGACGAGCAGATCGGCGCCAAGGTCGGCAAGTAGTTTCTTTCGGTGGCAATCGCGGCGCGGGATTTCCGCCAATTGCGGCTCGACGGAATAAGCCGCGATTTCGGGCTGCTGAACGCGCTCCGGAACGTTTCCCTGACAGTCGGGCGGGGGGAGTTCATCGCGCTGCTCGGCCCGTCGGGCTGCGGCAAGTCGACGGCGCTGAACTGCCTCGCCGGGCTGCTGACCCTGACCGGGGGCAGCATCTGGCTGGATGACCGGCGCATCGACACGCTGGCGCCGGAAGCGCGCGGCTTCGGCATGGTGTTCCAGAATTATGCGTTGTTTCCGCATCTGACGGTGGCGCGCAACATCGCCTTCGGGCTGGAGATGCAGGGCGTTGCCCGGTCCGAGATTTCGCGGCGGGTGGCCGAGGCGCTGGCGCTGGTGCGGCTGGAGGCGCAGGCGGAGAAGCTGCCGGGGCAGATATCGGGCGGCCAGCAGCAGCGCGTGGCGATCGCGCGCGCCATCGTCGTCGGGCCGCCGCTCGTGCTGATGGACGAGCCGCTTTCCAACCTCGACGCCAAGCTGCGGCTGGAGATGCGGACCGAGATCCGGCGCATCCACGGGCTGCTCGGCTGCTCGACGATCTATGTGACCCACGACCAGGACGAGGCGCTGTCGCTCGCCGACCGCATCGTCGTGCTGCGCGATGGCGAGGTGCGCCAGATCGGCACGCCGGAGGAGTTGTACGCGCGGCCGGCGACATCGGACGTTGCCGAGTTCATGGGTTTTCGCAACATCTTTTCCACATCGTGCGAGGCGGTCGGCAATGATTTGTTCGCGCGCATCGGCGGCGCTTTGGTGGCGGGCACGTCGGTGGGGCAGGGCCGGGCGGGACCGGCGATCGCAGCGATCCGGCCGGACGACCTGACGCCGCAGCCTGAGGGTCCGATCGCGGCAAGGGTCGAGGCGATCGAGTATCGCGGCCGTGACTTCTTCGGCGTGGCGCGGGCGGTGAGCGGCGAGGAATTGTATTTCCGCACGGAGCATCGCGCCGGCGTTGGCGAGGCGGTGCGGCTGGGGGCACCTCCCGGCCGGGTGCTGATCTATCCCGGCGCCGCATGAACGCGGTGCCATGGCGGTTGCGGCTGCAGAATCGAGGTTTGGACGGTGTTACCTTGCTGGTATTGCCAGCGGTCGGCTTTATCGTGGCGCTGTTCGTCTATCCGTTCCTGTACGGGCTGTTTCTGTCGTTCGCGCCGATGCAGGGGCCGTGGTTCGCCAACTACAAAAAATTCTTCGGCGATCCGTTCCTCTACGACACCATCCTGACCACGCTGTGGATTGCGGTGCCGGCGACATTGGTCAATCTGCTGGTATCCATTCCGGTGGCGATGCGGGTGCGGCTCATGGCGCATCCGCGGCTGCTGACGACCATCCTTGTTATTCCGATCACCCTCGGCACGGTGCTGGTGGCGGAGGGGCTGCTGAACTATCTCGGCCCGCGCGGCTGGCTCAATCGGGCACTGATCTTCTTCGCCGTCACCGACAGCCCGACCCGGCTGGTGCACAACTACTGGGGTGTTTTCCTGTCGCTGGTGATCACCGGCTTTCCGTTCACCTTTTTGCTCATCCAATCGTATGTCACCGGCATCGATCCGTCGCTGGAGCGCGCCGGGGCGATGCTGGGCGCGCGGGCGCCGGCGCGCTTCTTCCGCATCGTGCTGCCGCTGCTGGTACCGGGGCTGGTGATCACGCTTAGTTTGTCCTTCGTGCAGGCTTTCTCGGTGTTTCCCTCGGCCGTGCTGCTCGGCGCGCCGGCCGGGCCGACGCGGGTGATTTCCATCGCCGCCTACCAGGCCGCGTTCGAGCAGTACGACTACTCGATGGCCTCGGCGATCGCGATGATCATGGCGGTGGTGCAGGTGGCGATCGTGGTGGCGTTGCTTGGCGCGCGCGGCCTGGTCTATCGCGGCCCGGCGACCGGCGGGAAAGGCTAAAGCGTGCACGGCGAAAAAGATTGGGCCGGGCGGGCGTGGGTGTTCGGGGTATGGAGCCTGGTCGGCTTCTTCATCCTCAATCTGGCGGCGATGATCGGCACGGTGGTGGTGAACTCGTTCGGCACGCGCTGGTTCGATACGTGGCTGCCGGCGAGCTACACCGTTCGCTGGTACCACCAGGCGTGGGACGAGTTCCAGCTGCCTGACATCCTGATCGTGACGATGGAGGTGGTCGGAGCGGTGGTGCTGGTCTCCGCTCTGATTGGCGTGCCGGCGGCCTATGGCATGGCCCGGCGCGATTTTCCCGGCAAGCGCGCGGTGATGCTGCTGTTCCTGCTGCCGCTGCTGGTGCCGCCGATCACCTACGGTATCCCGCTGGCGACGGTGCTGTACCAGGCCGGGCTGGCGGGGCGGATATGGGGCGTGATCCTGGC
The DNA here is from genome assembly GCA_025356735.1 of Acetobacteraceae bacterium. Classification (GTDB taxonomy): domain Bacteria; phylum Pseudomonadota; class Alphaproteobacteria; order Acetobacterales; family Acetobacteraceae; genus PALSA-911. The sequence goes on from JANXRT010000293.1 coordinate 9,304, forward strand.
CAACCTGGTGCCGACGGTGCCGTTCGTCATCCTGATCATGATACCATTTGTCGAGCAGATCGACCCGCGGGTGGAGGCGGCAGCGCGGGTGTTTGGCGCCGGCACCGGGCGGTTGTTCGTGCGCGTGCTGGTGCCGCTGCTGGCGCCCGGCATCCTGGCGGCGCTGCTGCTGGTGCTGGTGCGCACGATCGCGATGTTCGAGCTGACCTTCCTGACCGCCGGTTCGGACAGCCAGACGCTGGTAGTGGCGCTGTACTATGCGGTGTTCGCCGCCGGCGTGCGCCCCGGCCAGTCGATCGACGCTATGGCGGTGGTCTACATGCTGACGACGATGGTCTGGCTGCTGATCGCGCTGCGCTTCGTCAATCCGACGCAGATTGTGGTGCGGGGGCGGCGGTAGGGAACCGCCCGCGCTGGAATCATGGTATGGTTCGTGCGGGGGGAGTATCGGCAGCCATGGGCACGACGGCAAAGGACACACTGGCGGAACATGTGATCACCACCCTGCGGGCGCATGAGGCGGAGCTTCGCAAGGCGGGCATCCGCCGCCTGTCCATCTTCGGTTCCGTGGCCCGAAACGAGCCCCGGCCGGACAGCGACATCGACCTCGCGGCTGAACTGGACCCGGTTGCTCAAATGGACCTGTTTCAGTTGACGGGCTTGCAGACCCGCCTTGCAACGCTGCTTGGCCGCGAGGTGGCCCTGATCCCCGAGCCGGTCGAGAAGGCCCGTCTGCAAGCCAGGATCGACCGGGACCGTCGGCTTGCCTTCTGATTACGACCCGATCGACAGCCTGCTGGACATCATCGAGAACACGGAGCGGATCGCCCGCTACATTGCCGGGCTTGATCGAGTGGCGTTCGAACATGATGGCTTGATTCGCGATGCCGTCGAACGATGCCTTGGACACTTGTGCGAAGCGGCCCACCGCCTCGGCGCCAATGCCGGGGAATGGATGCCCGATCAGCCCTGGCACGACATACGCGCCATAGGGAATCGCCTGCGACACGCCTATGGTCGTATCGATACCGACATTATCTGGCGCACCGTGACAGAACGATTGCCCCGGCTGGAGGCCGACGCGAAAGCCACCCTGGCAAGCCTGCGCCCTTGATCGGGTCGAACGCTAACCTGACGCAGATTGTCGTGTGCGGCAGGCGGCAGGCATCCATACGGCAAGCTCGTTCTGTTCCGCTAGCGAAAGACGAAGGCCTAACTTGCTTCGCCGCCACAGCACGTCTTCGGCGGTTCGCGCCCATTCGTGGCGCACCATCCAATCGACCTCCGCCTCGAACAGGCCGCCGCCGAAGTCGCGGCCGAGTTGGCGAGGGGATTTTGCATCGCCCAGGATGGCGCGGCAGTCGGTGCCGTAGCTGCGGACCAGCCGATTCGACAGGTGCGGCGGCAGGAAAGAAAATTCGCGTTGCAGGTCCTGTTGCAGCGATTGGGCGCCGTTCCATGCGAAGTCGCCGCCGGGAAGCTGGCTCGATGCGGTCCAGGGTGCGCCGATGTCGGGAAAGAAAGGCGCCAGCCGCCCGAGGGCGCCCTCGGCCAGTTTGCGAAATGTCGTGATCTTGCCGCCGAACACGGACAGGGCGGCCGGTTGGCCGGCAGGCGCGTCGAGTTCCAGCACGTAGTCGCGGGACGCTTCCTGGGCGGTGCTGGCGCCATCGTCGCGCAGCGGGCGCACGCCCGAATAGCGCCAGACTATGTCCTCGTGGCGGACGGGCTGGACGAGGTATTCGTTGACGGCGTTCAGCAGGTAGGTTTCTTCGGCCACAGAAATCCCCGCGTCGGCCGGATTGCCGGAGAAATCCTCGTCAGTCGTGCCGATGAGGGTGAAATCATCTTCGTAGGGAATGGCGAAGCAAACCCTTTTGTCGGCGTTCTGGAAGATGTAGCAGCTTTCGTGGGCGAACAGCCGGCGGACCACGATGTGGCTGCCCTTGACCAGGCGGATGGCGGTCGGCGCGTTCTGGCGCAGCACGCCCGACAGCACGTCCGACACCCAGGGGCCGGCGGCGTTGACGATGGCGCGCGCGGTGATCTGCTTCTCCGGTCCGTCGCCCGCAAGACGCAGCCGCCAGGCGCCGGCATCGCGCTCGGCGGCGAGGCAGCGCGTGCGGGTGCGGATCACCGCCGACCGGGCGGCAGCGTCGCGGGCGTTGAGCACGACCAACCGGGCGTCATCGACCCAGCCGTCGGAATACTCGAAGCCGCGCGTATAGCCGGCTTTCAGCGGCAAGCCGGCGGGATCCTCTCGAAGTTTCAGCGTGCGGGTCGGCGGCAGCAGCCGACGGCCGCCGATATGGTCGTAGAGAAAAAGCCCGGCCCGGATGATCGGCCAGCGCCGCAGCCCGGGATGGTGCGGCAGCACGAAGCGCAGCGGCCAGGCGATGTGCGGCGCCATCCGCAGCAGGATTTCGCGTTCGCGAAGTGCCTCGCGCACCAGCCGGAAATGGCCGTGCTCGAGGTAGCGCAGGCCGCCATGGATCAGCTTGGTCGAGGCCGACGACGTGCCCTGGGCCAGGTCGCCCTGCTCGACCAGGATGACGGACAGCCCGCGCCCGGCGGCGTCGCGGGCGATGCCGCAGCCGTTGATGCCGCCGCCGATGATCGCAAGGTCGAAAGCGGCAGTCACGTCATCTGCACTCAAGCGTGGTGCCTTCAAGCTTGGGCGAATTTCGCCAGCAGGCGCGCGTGGGCGCGGATGCCGTGGTGAAAGCAGGTCTGCTCGAATTTTTCGTTCGGGCTGTGAATTTGGTCGTCGTCGAGCCCGAAGCCCATCAGCACGCTGTCGATGCCGAGGATGCGCTTCAGCGATTCGACCACCGGGATCGAGCCGCCGCTGCCGATGCGCACCGCCGGCCGGCCGTATTCCTCCGCCAGCGCCGCCTGCGCCATGCCGACCCACGGGCTGTCGGTGGCGATCTCGATGCCCGGGGAGTTGGAGAAGCTTTGTATTTCCATCCTGGCGCCCGGCGGCAGCCGGTCGCGCACGAAGCGCTCGAACGCCGCGTAGATCGCACCCGGGTCCTGGCCGGCGACCAGCCGGAACGACACCTTGGCCGAGGCGCGGGATGCGATCACGGTTTTCGCGCCGGCGCCGGTGTAGCCGCCCCAGATGCCGTTGATGTCGGCCGTCGGGCGCGCCCATAGCCGGTCCAGGGCCGACAATCCACGCTCGCCGCCGGGCTCGGTCAGGCCGATCCTGCCAAGAAATGCCGCCTCGTCGAAGCCAAGCGCCTGCCACTCCGCCGCCTGCTCGGGCGAAACCGGCGCCACGCCGTCATAGAAGCCGGGGACCTGGACGCGGCCGTCGTCGTCGTGCAGCCCGCCCAGGATGCGGGTCAGCGCGTTGATCGGGTTGAGCGCCGAGCCGCCATAGAGCCCGGAATGCAGGTCCTTGTCGGGCCCGTGCACGGTGATCTCGGTATAGACCATGCCGCGCAACCGAGTCGTGACGGCGGGTGTTTCGACGTTCCACATGCCGGTGTCGCTGATCAGCGCGACATCGGCACGCAGCGCATCCCGGTTGTCGCGCAGGAACGCTTCAAGGTTGACCGAGCCGACCTCCTCCTCACCCTCGATGACCACGGTGAGGTTGCCGGGAACGGTGCCGGAGACATCCTTCCAGGCGCGCATCGCCTCCAGGAACATCGCCACCTGGCCCTTGTCGTCGACCGCGCCGCGGGCGACGAACTTCTTTCCGCGCGGGCCGTCAACGATGGCCGGCTCGAACGGCGGGCTGGTCCACAGCTCGACCGGATCGGGCGGCTGCACGTCGTAATGGCCGTAGAACAGCACGTGCGGACCGGGGCCCGCGTGGCGCGCCAGCACCACCGGATGGCCGGCGGTTTCCCGCAGCTCGGCCACGAAGCCAACATCGAAAAGGCGATCGCGGACCCAGATCGCGGCACGCCGGCAATCCGCCTGGTGGGCCGGCTGGGCGCTGATGCTGGGAATGCGCAGCCAGTCGAACAGGGTCTGCCGGGAGGTGTCGAGGCCGGCGTCGATATGCGCCAGAACCTTCGTCAATCCGGGGCTTTCGTCCATGTCGGCCACTCCTGAGATGAACGCCAGATTGGGGATGAACGCCAGATTGAGGATGAACGCCAGATTGGCATGGTCGCGTCGAGCGTCAATCCGCGCTCGTCGCAACCGCGACAACACGGCTATGGCCGGTTGCGGCGCGCGCGCGCAACATGGCGGTGAAACCAAGGTGTGCCTGGCGAATGATCTTTCGACGCAGCGCTGGCCTGCTGGCGGCCCTGGTCCTGGCCGGCTGCACGGTGGGGCCGGATTTCGTGCCGCCCGACAGCGGCTCGCCGGCGGTGCTGACCGACCTCGATGGGCGCCGGACAAGCTTCGGCAAGCCGGCGGCGAGCCAACCGGTGGCGACGGCGGTCGATCCGGCCTGGTGGGCGCTGTTCAACGATCCGGTGCTGTCCGCCCTCGTCGAGCGGGTTGCCGATCAGAACCTGGATGTCCAGCTCGCCACATCGCGGCTGGCGGAGTCGCGCGGCCAACTCGGCATCACCAGCGCCTCGCAGTTCCCGCGGCTGAACGGATCGGCCGGATACGTCACGCAGCAGGCCAGCGGCAAGGGCATCTTCGGCCTGCTTGGCGGGGCGGCGGCCGGTAGCCAGGCGGGCGGCATCCGCGGCTCCCGGCTGCAGCCGTTCGATCTCTACAGCTATGGCTTCGACGCCTCGTGGGAACTGGATCTGTGGGGGCGGGTGCGCCGATCCATCGAGTCGTCCGATGCGGCGCTGACGGCATCCACCGAGGCGCGGCGCGATGCGTTGGTCTCGGCAATGGCGGAGGTGGCGCGCGACTACATCCAGCTGCGCGGCGTCCAAGCCAGCCTGGCAATCGCCGCGCGCAACCTGCGCACCTCGCAACAGAGCTTCGGGCTGGTCCAGGAACGCGCCACCGGCGGCCTGGTTACCGATCTCGACGTCGCCAACGCCTCGGCCCAGGTCGCCACCATCGAGGCCGATTTTCCGCGGTTGCAGGCGCAGCAGGCACAGTTGATCAACGCGATCTCGCTGCTGCTCGGCCAGGAGCCGGGTGCCGTCGCCGCCCAGCTGCTGACGCCCGCGCCGGTGCCGCCGGTGCCGCCGCGCGTGCCGGTCGGGCTGCCTGGCGAACTCGCCCGCCGCCGTCCCGACATCCGCCAGGCCGAAGCCGATCTGCATGGCGCCACCGCCGATATCGGTGTCGCGGTGGCCAGCTTCTATCCCAGCGTGACGCTGTCCGGCAGCGTCGGCATCCAGGCGCTGCGGCTGAAGGATATTTCCAACTTCGACGCGCACCAGTACACGCTGGGGCCCTCGCTCAGCGTGCCGATCTTCGATGCTGGCCGGCTCAAGGGCAATCTCGCCTTGCGCACCGCCCAGCAGCAGACCGCCGCCGTGCGCTACCAGCAGGTCGTGCTGCGATCCTGGCACGAGGTCGATAACGCGCTGACCGCCTACGATACCGAGCAGCGCCGCCGCGATGCACTGGGGCGCGCCGTCGTGCAGAACCGGCGCGCGTTGGCCCAGGCGCAAACCCGTTATTCCGCGGGGGTGGCGGACTTTCTGTCGGTGCTGGATGCCCAGCGATCCCTGCTCAGCACCGAGGACGCGCTGGCGCAGAGCACCGCGGCGGTGTCGGGAAATTTGGTTTCGATCTACAAGGCTTTGGGTGGGGGTTGGGAGACTGCGATGCCGGAGGAGGTAGCGCAGCATGGGACGCTGCCCCAAACCCGGCCCCACCTTTAGGCTTGGGGTAGCTCCCCGGGGTGCCTTACTTGCCGGTGCTTAGCGCCGGCATTCCCTGCTCCATCGTCATTGAGGCGGGCTGGGTCAATTTGGGGCCGACTGAACGGGCGGGGACGCCCACGGCGGTGGTGTAGGCCTCGATCGAGCTTAACACGATGCTGCCGGCACCGATTTTGGCACCCTCGCCGACCTCGATGTTGCCGAGCACGGTGGCGCCGGCGCCGAGCAGCACGCCGCGGCGGATTTTCGGATGGCGGTCGCCGCATTCCTTCCCGGTGCCACCCAATGTCACGCCTTGAAGTATCGAAACATCGTCCTCAACCACGGCGGTCTCGCCGATTACCAGGCCGGTGGCGTGATCGATCAGGATGCCGTTGCCCATCTGTGCCGCGGGGTGGATATCGACGCCGAAGACCTCCGATACGCGGCTTTGCATATGTCGCGCGAGGTGGATCTTGTTCTGCAGCCACAGGCGGTGGGCGATGCGGTGGGCCTGCAGCGCCTGGTAGCCCTTGAAGTAGAGCAACGGCGTGAGCTGGTCGGGGCAGGCGGGATCGCGGTCGCGGATCGCCTGGAGGTCGGTCGCCGCGGCGGCGACGATGCCGAGATCGACGTCGAGCACGTCGCGGATGACGTCCGACAGGGTCCATTCATCAAAGGCGGGAACCGCGAGGCGGCGGGCGATAACGGCGATCAGCGACTCGGCGAAGCAGTCATGGCGGAGAATCTGCTCGTCGATCAGGCGGGCGAGCACTGGCTCCCGCGCCGCAACGGCAGCGGCTTCCTGGCGGATTGTCGCCCAGACGCGCTGCACGACAGGCGCAATTATTCGATCTTGGGTGCAGAGAACCAGCCGATGTTGCGCCATGCTTTGGATCGTCCGTTGTTCCCGTCCGTCGAACATGGGGCGGATTGCCGCCGCGAGCAAGGTAAGGCGGGTCCGGGGGTGCTACCCCCGGCGGGGATTGGGGCAGAGCCCCAACCTTGCTTACGTGCGTGCGGCCGCGATAGCCGCCCAGACAGCCTCTGGCGTCGCCGGCATGTCGATATGCCGTATCCCGAACTCCGACAGCGCATCGACAACCGCGTTCATCACCGAGGGTAGCGCTCCCGCGCAGCCGGCCTCGCCGCAGCCCTTGGCGCCGAGCAGGTTGGTGCGGGCGGGCACCGAGTGCGCGTCGAAGGCGAACGAGGGCGCATCGACAGCGCGCGGCAGGCAGTAATCCATGAACGAGCCCGTCATCAGCTGGCCGTCCTCGTCATACACGACGCGCTCGCGCAACGCCTGGCCGATGCCCTGGACGATGCCGCCATGGGCCTGCCCCTCAACCAGCAGCGGATTGATGACGACGCCGAAGTCGTTGACCATCGAGTAGCGCACGACCTCGGTCTCGCCGGTATCGGGATCGATCTCGACCTCGGCGACGTGGCAGCCGTTCGGGAACGAGGACGGCGCGCCCTTGTAGATGTGGGCGACGTCAAGGGTCGTTGGCATATCCGGCGGCAGCTGCATGCCTTCCCGCAGTTTGGCCGCCAGTTCCATGATGCCGATGCCGCGGTCGGTGCCGGCGATGTTGAAGCGGCCACCTGAGAATTCGATATCGATCTCGGCGGCTTCCAGCACGTGGGCGGCGATCTTCTTGCCTTTGTCGATGACCAGGCCGCTGGCCTCGATAATGGCGCCGCCGCTGGTGATGATCGACTTGGAGCCGCCGGTGCCGCCGCCGGCGATGAGCTGGTCGCTGTCGCCCTGGATCAGCCGGATCTTGTCGAACGGCACGCCGAGCTGGTTGCTGAGCACCTGCGCGAACGGGGTGGCGTGGCCCTGGCCGTAATCCAGGGTGCCGGTGATGATGGTGACGGCGCCGTCCGGCTCGAACCGGATGCCGCCCATCTCCGCGCCTGGCGGGGCCGTGACCTCCAGGTACTGGCCGACGCCCAGCCCGCGCAGCTTGCCTCGTTTGCGGCTTTCGGTCCGGCGGGTGGAAAAGTTGTCCCAGTCGGCGAGGGCCAGCGCGTGGTCGAGCAGGGCCGGGAAGTCGCCGCTGTCGTAGTCGTTGCCGGACGGGGTGCGGTAGGGGAAGGCGTCGGCGGCGATGTGATTGCGGCGGCGCAGCTCGATGCGGTCGATGCCCATTTCGGCGGCGGCGGTGTCGATCAGCCGCTCCATGTAGTAGTTGGCTTCCGGCCGGCCGGCGCCGCGGTAGGGACCGACGGGAGTGGTGTTGGTGAAAACGATCTTGGTGTTCACCTCGAGCAGCGGGGTGCGGTAGACGCCGATGCTGTTCTTGACCGCGTTGAGGGTCGAGGGCTGCGGCGTCGAGTTCGACATCACCGCGCCGACATTGCCGAACCCGTTCAGGCGAAGCGCCAGGAATTTCCCGTCTTCATCGAGCGCCAGCTCGGCGGTGAAATCGTGGTCGCGGCCGTGGCTGTCGGACAGGAAGCTGTCGGAGCGCTCGTCGGTCCACTTCACCGGCTTGCCAAGCGCGCGGCCGGCGTGCAGGGCGCAAAGGTATTCGGGATAAAGTGACGCCTTCATGCCGAACGAGCCGCCAACATGGCCGGTCAGCACGTGGATGTTACCGGTTTTCGCGCCGAGCACCGAGCTGAGCATCTGGCGCATGCCGAACACGCCCTGGCAGCCGAGCCGTAGCGTCCAGCGATCGGTTGCCGGGTCGTATTCGCCAATCGCCGAGCGCGGCTCCATCTGTGCGACGACGATGCGGTTGTTGCGGATGCGCAGTTTGGTGACGTGCGCGGCGGCCGACATCGCCTTGGCGACGCCCTCGGCATCGCCGTAGTGGTAGTCGAGGATCAGGTTGTTCGGCACGTTGGGATAAAGCTGCGGCGCGCCGGGCTCGACGGCGAGCGCCGGCTCGGTGACAGCGGGCAGGGGGTCGATGTCCACCATCACCGCCTCGGCCGCGTCGCGGGCCTGCATCTGGGTCTCGGCGACGACGAAGGCCACCGGGTCGCCGACGTAACGGACGAAGTCTGTGGTTAGCGGCAGCTGGTCGGGCTTGGCCATGTCCGAGCCGTCGCGGTTCTTGAAAGCGAGGCCCTTGGGCATCAACCCGAAGCCGGCGGCGACCAGGTCGGCGCCGGTATAGACGCCGAGCACGCCGGGCATCGCCGCCGCTGTTTCGGTGTCGATCGACAGGATGCGGCCGTGCGCGACCTGTGACCGGACGATGACGGCATAGAGCTGGCCAGACAGGGAAATATCGTCGGTGTAGCGGCCCTGACCCTGCAGCAGCGTGGGGTCCTCCTTGCGCGGGACCGGCTGGCCGATGCCGAATTTCAGGGTCGCCAGGCTGTCCGCATCCATCGCAACGTTCATCTTCCGCTCCATCTCGCTTGCCGTTCGGCGGAAGATGGAGTGGCACGAGCGGATCGGCAAGCGCCGTGGGCGGTCAGGAAGGGTTTTCGCCAGCCAAAATCGGGCGGCAGGCGGCGGGCATCGGCGGCGGCGGCTTTGGTTTCTCCGACGCGGGTGCGGGCGGCGCGTCGAGCTGCTCGAACCACCAGGCGAGGGTTGCATCGCAGCCATCGCCTGCCGGTGGCGGTGGTTGGGAAACGCACTCGGACTGGTCCGCCGGGCAGGCAAGGTGGATGTGCATGTGGGCGGCATGGCCATACCAGGGCCGGATGCGGCGCAGCCAGGCGCGGTTGCCGGTCACGCTGTCGCAGAGCTTGCGCTTGATCGCCGGGTTGACCAGCACGCGATCAGTATCCGGCAGTTCGGCGGCCAGGCGCAACAGGGTGGCGGTGGCGGGGGACCAACGGTCTTCCAGCACGAAGCGGCGGTCCGGACGCACCAGCGTCGGCAACTCCACGGTCTCGCGCTCGGCTGAAGTCAGAGCGGGTTTCGGCCTGGTGTCGAGGCCGAGATCGATGTCGAGGCCAAGCTGGTGCGCGGCGTGGACGCCGGAGATAGGGCCTCCGCGGGGCCGCGATATCTCTTCGACGTAGAGCTCGCCGATGCCGGCCGCCTGCGACTGGCGGCCCAGGAGCTGGACCGCGGCGACCGTGGACGGTGCGCCCCAGAAGGCGCTGGCGGCAAGATGGATGGTCACGTAGCCGGGTCCCTGCGGCGGCAACTCGACTGCGCCGGCGATGCAGCCCGTGGTCGGGCCGCCGATTATGCGCACCGGTCCCGGTGCCGGGCCGGTTGCGGCGCCGACGATCAGCGCGGCGAGCAAGAGGGCGATGCGACGAGTCACGATGGATTTATCCGCGTGCTCGCCCAACAGAACCTATTGCGCCGGTGAATACAACTTCTGGTAGATTTGTTCGCCAAGACAAGTTACTCCTGGTGGTGGAGATTGGCGTGCCTGGCACGAGTCGGGCCGCCTGAGTTTGAAATTAGCGCGAAAGGCAGGCATTGAGCGCGGTCGGACACAGCCTACCCGATCCGATGTTCGGGCGCACGGCACCGATCGCCTCGCCGCGCGTCGTGCATCCGGCCGGGCTCGACCGGACATCCGGCCTGTCGCCCGGCGCCGCGTTCCAGGTCCTGCGCCGCCGCCGCCTTGTCTTCGCGCTGAGCCTGGTGGGAATCCCGGCGCTTGCCTGGATCGCGTTGCAGCAGGCGGTGCCGCGCTATACCGCCGCCGCCATGGTGCTATACGAGCCGACCGCCTATGCCGCGCGCGAGCTGCAAAGCGTTCTGCGCGCCGATCCGACGACCGAGCCGGTGATAAGCAGCCAGGCGGAGATCGTGCGCGGATTGCCGATCGCCGCCCGGGTGGCAGCCGAATTCCATCTTCACGACGATCCAGAATTCAACGCGGCGCTGCGCCGGCCCTCCTGGCTCGCACGGTGGCTGGACCAGGCGAGGACACTGACGGCGTGGTGGCGGTCGGACGAGCTTCCGGCTTCGAGCGGCCCGGCTTTGAGCAGCGATACACGTGACGAGGTGGAAACCGCGGTGCGGGATGCCATTACCGCCGGCACCGCCAAGGCGTCGCGGGTGCTCGAGATCGGGTTCGCCTCGAAAGACCGCCGGCTCGCGGCCGACGCCGCCAACGCGATCGCGCGGCTGTACATCCAGGATCAAATCGACACCAAGATCGCGGCGGTGCATCGCGCCACCGCGTGGCTCGACAACCGCGTGGTCGAATTGCGCCGCGACGTGCTCGGCGCCGAGAACCGCGTCGCCGCGTTCCGGGCCGAGCGGGGACTGGTGCGCGGTGTACAGGCCGGGCTCGACACGGAACAGGTCAGCCGGATCTCCGCCGACCTGATCCAGGCGCGCAACGACGCGGCGCAGGCCGAGGCACGGCTGGATGGGACCCGCCTGGATGGCGCGCGCGGGCGCTCGGGCGCGGCGTTGCAGGCGGCGGTCGCGCCTAGCGTCGGACCGGCGCGGCTGCACCTGGACCAGCTTTCGGCGCAGCTGCAATCGCTGCGCACCCGGCTTGGGCCGAACCATCCCGAAACGATCGCGGCGCGCAGCCAGCTTGCCGACCTGCAGCGTTCGGTCGGCGCCGAGATCGGGCGCGCCGCCGCCGCGGGAGAGGCCGAACTGCGTGTCACGCGCGGGCGTGTCGCCGGCCTGGAGCAGGTTTTGGCGCGCGCTCAAACGGTCGTCGCGCGTAGCGAACAGGCGCAGGTGGCGCTCAACGTCCTGGAACGCGATGCGGAGGCCTTACGCGCCCAGCTCGCGGCGGTGCTGGAGCGCATCCAGGCGACCGTGCGGCAGAGCGCGATCGAGCTGGCGGACGCACGGCTGATCTCCGCCGCGTTACCGCCGGCTCAGCCCAGCTTTCCGCGGAAAGTGCCGCTGATGGCGGCGGCGTGCGTGTTCGCGGTGCTGTTCGGGTTGTTTCTGGTCTATCTGACGGAAGTATCCGATGACACTTTTCGAAGTGGCGACGACGTTCGTGCAAGGCTCGGCCTACGTTGCTTCGCGCTGATTCCCGAGGTCGGCCGCCGGCAGCTTGGCGGCGTGCGGATCGATCAGTACGCGGCGCAGAAGCCGTTGTCGCCGTTCGCCGAGCAGCTGCGCGCGCTGCGGGCGGCGCTGTGGCTCGGCCCGCACCGGCCGCGGGTCATCGCCATCACCGCGGCACGGCCAGCCGAGGGCAAGACCACCGTGGCGCTGTCGCTCGGCCGGATCGCGGCACTGGCAGGCGAGCGCGTCGTGGTGGTGGATTGCGACATCCGCCAGCCGGCGCTCGGCCGCATCCTGCATGCCGACGGCAATCTCGGGCTGGTGGACTGCCTGCTTGGCCACGGCGTGCTGGCGGAGATCATTTGCCGCGATCCAGTGACCAGCCTCGACTACGTGCCGGCCGGCGCGCCGGAGGCCAACTCGCTCGGGCTGCTGATGTCGGATGCGATGATCGACGTGCTGGCGGCGTTGCGGGAGCGCTACGACCTCGTGCTGCTGGATGCGCCGCCGGCCTGCGCGATGGCCGATGCGCGGGTGGTGGCGCGGATGGCCGATGCCACCCTGCTGTGCCTGCGCTGGCGCAGCACGCCGCGCGACGTGGTCCGCCACTCGCTCGAGCTGCTGGCCGAGGCGCAGGCGAGTTCGGTCGGCGTGGTGCTGACGCGGGTCGATGCGGAGGCGCATCTGCGCTCGGGCTACGCCGACGCCGAAGTCTATCACGCGCGCTACGGCGGCTATTTCCGTGCGTGACCAGATCGGAGCCTCTTGCCGGCAGGTCATGGCACTCGTGCTGTCGGCCGCCCTGCTCGCCTGGCCGGCGGCGTGGAACGGCTATCCGCTGGTGTTCTCTGACACCGGAACCTATCTGTCGCAGGCGATCCACCATTATCTCGGCTGGGATCGGCCGGCGGTTTACAGCCTGTTCCTGTATCCGCTGCACTGGCAGGTCACGCTTTGGCCGGTGATCGCGGTTCAGGCGCTGCTGACCGCGTGGACGCTGCATCTGACCCGGCGCGTGCTGTGGCCGGCGGCGCCGATCTGGTTCCTGCCGGCGGTCGCGGCGGCGCTCGCGGTGTTCACCTCGCTGCCGTGGCATGTCGCGCAAATCATGCCGGACGTGTTCACGCCGCTGCTGGCGCTGGCGATGGCGCTGCTGGTGCTGGCGCCGGCGCGGATGCGGCGAGGCGACCTTGTCGGGCTTGGGCTGTTCGCGACATTCATGATCGCCGCGCATCAGAGCCACGTGCCGCTGGCGGTCGCGCTGCTGGCTGCGCTGATGGCGTCGCGGCGGTTTCTTGAGCAACGAGACGGGTTCGGCAGGCGCCGATGGGTTGCCGTGATGCCGCCTCTGCTCGCCTGCGTGATCCTGGTTGCGATGAACATGGCGGGGCACGGGCGGATGTCGCTGTCGCCCTACGGCAATGTCTTCCTGCTCGCCCGGCTGATCGAGGACGGTCCGGGCATGACGGCGCTGCGGCAGAACTGCCCCGCCGCCGGCTGGCGGCTTTGCGACCAGCTCGACCGGCTGCCGGTGGCGTCCGACGATTTCCTGTGGCGCGACGACAGTGCCCTGGCTCACGCCGGTGGCGCCAAGCTGGTCTCGGGCGAGGCCAACGCCATATTGGCCGCCGCCTGGCGGGCGGACCCCGCCGGCATCGTCGGCGGGTTCTTCGTGCGGGCCGCGCAGCAGGCGGCGTCCTTCGCCACCGGCGACGGGCTGGAAGCCTGGCCGCGCACCGTCACGCCGTGGATAGCGCGGGATTTCCCTGCCCTCGAAGCGGATGCCTATGCGGCGTCGCGTCAGACCGCGGGTCGGATGGCGGTGCCAGACTGGCTAGGCCGGCTGCATGTCGGCGTCGCCATCGGCGGCATCGCCGGCTGCCTGGCGCTGCTGGCGCGTCGGCGGCGGGACCTCGCGTCCGGCTTCGCCGCCGCGGCGCTGGTCGCGGTGCTGGCCAACGCCGCCATTACCGGCGGGCTGTCGGGGCCGCACCGGCGCTATCAGAGCCGCGTCGCCTGGCTGCCGGCCTTCGTCGTCCTGCTCGCCGTGCCGCCGATGTGGCCCGGCCGGGCACCGGCGCGAGAGACCGCCAGGGTGTGGCTTGCCGCCATCTCCAACCCGCCCCGGCGCCTCGACAGCCTTGTGCCCGGCGAGGGCTGATGCGGTCGTTCGGCAAGCCCGCGTGGTCGAGCCCGGTGTTCTGGTCTGGGCTTGAGGCGGTGGTCTCCGGCGGGCTGTCGCTGCTGTCGGTGTTCGTCGTCGCGGCCATCATCGGCCCGGCCGAGCTTGGCGTCGGCGCCGCGGCGGTGGCATCGCATATCCTGCTGTGGGTGACGGTCAACGCGCTGTTCGCCGACGCCATCGTGCAGCGCGCCGACCTGCCGGCCGGGGTGGTCTCCAGCGCGTTCTGGGCCGGCATCGGGGTCGGAGGCGGCGGGGCGGCGGTACAGCTCGCTTGCGGCCTGCTGCTCGCCGCCTCGTTCGCCGATGCGCGGCTGTGGCCGATGTCGGCGCTGCTCGCGACGGCTTTGCCGGTGGTCGGCGCGGCCGGCATCGTGCAGGGATTGCTGACCCGGCAGGGCCGCTACCGCGCTCTGGCGCTGCGCGCGATCGTTGGCCAGGGGTTCGGCACGCTGGCCGGGATCGCGCTGGCTCGGCATGGCGCCGGCAGCTGGGCGCTGGTGGCGCAGCAATGGGTGGTCTCGGTCGGCGGCGCCGCGACCCTGCTGCTAGGCAGCGGCTTCAGACCCGGTTGGCGCTGCCACCGAAATGATATTTCGACGTTGCTGCGCGTCGGCCTGCCGCTGACCGCCAGCACGCTGCTGATGCAGGGCCGCTACCGGCTGTTCGCGCTCGGCATCGGCGCCCTCGCCGGGCCGGCGGCGCTCGGCCAGGTGCATCTGGCATTCCGCCTGGTGGACAGCGCGCGCGAGCTGATGATGACCGCGCTGTGGCGGCTGATGCTGCCTGGCATGGCGCGCTGCCAGCACGATCGGGCGGCGCTGCTCGGTTGCGTCGACCGCCAGCTCGGCCGTCTCGGCTGGGTCGTGTTTCCGGTTTGCGGCGGCATGGCCCTGGCGATGGTGCCGATGGTGACGGCGCTGCTGCCGCCGGTGTGGCTGCCGTCGGGCGAGGCCGCCTTGCCGCTGATCGGCCTGATGGCCTTCATCCTCATCGGCTTTCCGGGCGGCGTCGCGCTGGTCGCCGGCGGCCAGCCGATGTTCGCGCTGTTCACCAACGTCGCCGGATTGATCGCCGTGCTGGCCGGGCTGCTTCTGTTCCAGCCCCGCAATCCGATCGAGGCGGTGCTGGTGTGGACCGGCGCGCAGCTTCTGACCAACCCCTACAACCTGGCGATGAACGCGCGCCGGCTGGCGGTCGGCTGGCTGCGGCCGATGTGCGCGGGCCTGCCGGCGCTGCTCACGACCGGCGCCGCCGTGCTGGCGGCGTTCGCGCTGGCCGGCAATGGGGCGGAGCCAGTGCGGTTGCTGGTCGGCCGGGGCCTGATCGCGGCTGCCGTGTTCGTGCCGGCGGCGTGGTGGCTGCGTACCCGCCGTCCGGCCTGGAGCCTTGCGCTTTGACCAGAACGCGCGCGGCGTCGGGCGTGCGCCTGCTGGGAACCGACTTCCTCGATGCCGGGCTGGAAGCGGTCGCCGGGCGGCTTTGCGCGCGGCCGGCCGACGCGCCGTTCGGCTATGTCGTGACCCTCAACGCCGATCATCTGGTGCGGCTCGCGCGCCGGCCCGAGTTGCGGCCGCTCTATGATCGGGCGGCGCTGCGGCTGCTGGATTCGCGCGTCGTGGCGCTGCTGTGCCGGTTGCTGCGGATGCCGGCGCCGGCGGTCGCGACCGGCAGCGACCTGACCGAGCGGATACTCGCCGGCGGCCTCGACGCGGGCGAGAAGGTGACGATCATCGGCCTGGCGGAAGCCTGGCTGCCGGCGCTGGTCGCGCGCTGCGGCCTGGCGCCCCCGGCCCATTTCAATCCGCAGATGGGCTTCGAGCACGATCCGGCGGCGATGGCCGAAGCGGTGGCCTTCGTGCTGGCCCACCCGGCCCGGTTCGTTTTCCTGGCGGTCGGCTCGCCGCGCCAGGAGAAGCTGGCGGCGGCGATCGAGGCGACCGGCCAGGCGACCGGGACCGGGCTGTGCATCGGCGCCGCGCTCGAGTTCCTGGCCGGGGCATCACGCCGTGCGCCGGGCTGGATGCGGGTCGCCGGGCTGGAATGGCTGCACCGGTTGGCCGGCGATCCGCGGCGGCTGGCGCGGCGCTACTTGCTTGACAGCCCGGCGGTGCTGCCGATGCTGCTGGCGGAAAAGTTTTCGATTGGCAGGCGCGCCAGCACCTCAGCGCGCAACCTGGCGCCGGCGTGGCCGCGATGGGCGGTGTCGTTGCGGCGGAGATAGTCCCTGGCCCGCGGCGGTAGGACCCGCCTCGCGGCGACGGAGGCGGGTTGCCGCGACATCCGGACCGCTTCCGCAATTGCGCGGACGGAGGTTCCGAAAAGCCCGTGGCGCGCGCCCTTGAACAGGTAGGCGGCGATGCGCGGCAGCAGCTTCGGCCACGGCATCGACCATTTTCGGGCGATGTAAAGGCGGTTGCGGACGAAATAGAACCAGCGCCGGTCGGACCAGGTCACCCGGCCCTCTGCGCTGGCCCGGTGGCGCACCGCGATATCGCCGCGATAAAGAATGCGCCAGCCGCGGGCGATGGCGCGGAGCGAGAAGTCGAACTCTTCCCAGCAGAAGAACAGCGCCGGATCGTAGCCGCCGGCATCGTCCCAGGCGCTGCGGCGGATGGCGTGTCCGGCGCCGACGAACGTCGGAACATCGAATTGGCCGGCGGCACGTGGCAGCAGGGATTTCGGAAAACCCCAGGATGTCAGGTCGTCGTCTCCGCTTGCGTGCACCAGGATGCGAAAGGCAATCGCGGCCACATCCGGCTCCGCGTCGATCGCGGCCACCGCGCGCGCGGCCGTGGCGGCGTCGAAAAATTCGGCGTCGTTGTCGAGTGCGACGATCACCCTGCCATGGCCGACGGCGCTGGCGAGATTGCGGCCGCCGGCGACTCCGAGGTTGACGCCGGAGGCGAACAGGCCGGCGTCGGCACGACCAAGCATGGCGTCGGCCAACCGAGAAAGGTTGGCCGGCGTGGAGCCCTGGTCGATGATCGTCAGGTGCCACCGGCAGCCGGCCTGGCGGAACACCGAGGCGATCGCCTGCTCGGTCTCCTCGATGCGGTCGAGCGCCAGCAGGATGATGTCGGCGTCGTAGGGCTGCGACGGCGGATGCACGGCGCCGGCGCGGTGAAGCCCCGGCGGGACGGCGCCGGTCAATACGCGTTGGTCCTGCGTATCACCACGATCGCGGTGCGCAGCAGGACCTTGAGGTCGAGCCACAGCGACCAGCGCTCAATGTATTCGAGGTCGCTGTCGACGCGCCGTGCCAGCCGGTCCTCGGTGTCGGTCGGGCCGCGCAGACCGCGGACCTGCGCCAGCCCGGTCAGCCCTGGGCGCACCCGGTGGCGGGAGGCGTAGTCGGCGACGACCTCGTCGAACAGGCGTCCGCCGGCGCGGGTGCCGGGCGCGTGCGGCCGCGGCCCGACGATCGACATGTCGCCGGCCAGGGCGTTGAAGATCTGCGGCAGCTCGTCGAGCGAGGTGCGGCGCAGGAAGAAGCCGACGCGGGTGATCCGGGGATCGTCGTGAACCGCCTGCCGGCTGCCGTCGGCATCGGCGAAGCGGTGCTGCATGGTGCGGAACTTGAGCATCTCAAAGTCGCGGTTGTTGAACCCGGTGCGGCGCTGGCGGAACAAGGCGGGGCCGGGGCTGTCGAGGCGGACCGTGACCGCGACGATCAGCATCGGGATGGCGAACACGATCAGCGCCAGCACGCCGAGGAAGACATCCTCGGCGCGCTTGACCAGGCTGGTCCAGCCCGATAGCGGCGGCTCGGTGAGGTCGATCAGCGCCGGCGGGCGGTCGCGGTCTCGGTGGTGAAGGTCGCGACGTTCAAAGTCGGGCGCCAGGCGGACGCGCACCGGGTACTCGGCCAGCCGCCGGATGAGTTCGAGCACCGGCGAGCGGGCCGACCAGGGCAAGGCGATGATGACCTGGTCCACGGCGCCGTCGCGGATCAGCTCCAGCAGCCGTGGCAGCCCGCCGAGATAAGGCAGCCCATCCGCGGGTGGCTCCGAGGACTGGTCGTCGATGTAGCCGAGCCATTCCGGCGCGATGTCGTCGCCGCAGCCGCCCACAAGCAGCAGACCGGCGGCGACGGTGCCCCGGCCGACCAGCACGGTGCGCATCGCGTAGCGTCGGGCGGTGTGGCCGGCCAGGAGACGGGCGACGCCGCGGCGGGTTGCGGCCACGACGCCCAGCGCGATGACGCCGCCGCCGCCCAGGGCCAGCGGCGAAATGGCCTGGGTCCGGAACACCAGCAGGATCGCCGACATGGCGGCGAATGCCGCGCAGGTGCCGATGATCCCGGCACGCAGGAATGGCGCGCGGCGCAGGATCAGCTTCGGCGAGTAGCCCCCCGCGGTGGAGATCATGGTCAGCGCGAGGGAGGTGGTGAGCAGCACGGTTTCGCCCTCCATCGAGGCATCAATGGAGGAGCCGGAAAGCCGGCAGGCGAGTAGTGTGACGGCGGCAAGCCCGGCCGCCTCGATCATGGCGATGGCGGCGATCATGCCCAGCATCGTTGCCGGCTCGGCGGGGTGGCTGCGAAAACTATTTCTGCCGGGCTGGAACATGACTGCACCCGTTTTGGCTGCAAGGAACGCTCAGGATGAGTGACCGATATTAAGTTGTGATCTTCCTTTAAACACTACCTTAACGTGTATTCACTCGCAAAGCATTTTCTCTGAAACGTTTAATTTCCCCCTTCTTCTTAGCTTATTCGACGGTTCGTACATGGCAGGCGGCCGGTGAATGCTCCGGCCTCCCGGCGAATCGGATGCCGGACAGCATCAAAAAAGTCAGGGCTTTGGCCAGTCGCGGCGTATGGGGTCGCTGCCGTCCCAGGCGATCGCGGCTGCGCGGACCTGGTCGAAGATGCTCATGCGCTCGGGTGTCGCCTCGGCCATCTCGATCACCGTGCCGGGATGGCCCTCGTTCCAGAAATAGACGAACGGGCCGCGCGGCGACTGGCCTTCCTGGCCGACCGTGTAGCCGGTGGCCAGCGCGCGGCGGTAGATCTCGTCGTAGTCGGTAGGCCACCTCGACCAGTGCTGGGTGCCCTCGTGCCCCGCCGCCAGGAAGTCGCGGTACATGCTGGGCCGGTCGCAGCGCTGCTGGATCAGCTCGATCTGCACGTCGCCCGAGTTGGCCAGCGCTGCCGAGACGTGAATGTCGTCGTGCCGCTCGCCGCGGTAGGTGAACGACGACAGCGCCAGTTTGTCGGCGTAGAACCACGGGCCGATGCCGCAGACCTCCGACCAGTGGCGCATCGCGGCGTCGATGTCGCGCACCACGACCCCCATCTGGCGGAACGGTCCGAACAGCCGGCTCATCTTCTTCTCCCAAGCGATCAGGGCGCCAGCCTAGCGGGGCCTGCGTCGTCGGGGTAGCCAGTCCTGGGGCACGCCGCTACTGTCCGGTAGCTAATTTTCCGCATCCAAGGACAAGTCGATGAGCGACACCACCTATCTGCGCAGCGGCATCTTCCTCGCCCCGTTCCACGCCATGAACGAGAACCCGACCCTGGCGCTCCAGCGCGACATGGAGCTGCTGGAGCATCTCGACCGGCTCAACTACTCCGAGGGCTGGGTCGGCGAGCACCATTCCGGCGGCTTCGAGATCATCGGCTCGCCGGAGGTGTTCATCGCCGCGGCGGCCGAGCGCACGCGCCACATCCGGCTCGGCACCGGCGTGGTTTCCTTGCCCTACCACAACCCGTTCATCCTCGCCGATCGCATGGTGCAGCTCGACCACATGACCCGCGGCCGGGTGATGTTCGGGGTGGGACCCGGCGCGCTGGTGCACGATGCGCTGAAGATCGGCGTCAAGGCGGCCGACCAGCGCCGGATGATGAACGAGAGCCTGGACGTGATCATCCAGCTGCTGGCCGGCGAGACGGTGACCGAGAAGACCGACTGGTACGACCTCAACGCCGCCCGGCTGCAGCTTGCCGGCTACACCAGACCGCGCATGGAGATGGCGGTGGCGGCCTCACGCTCGCCGGCCGGGGCGCTGGCGGCGGGGCGGCACGGACTCGGCATGATCTCGATCGGCGGCACCAGCCCGGACGCGATGGCGCACCATGCCGGCAACTGGAAGCTGTACGAGCAGACCGCGCGCGCCAACGGCCACGTGCCGGACCGCCGCAACTGGCGCCTGGTGACCCTGATGCACATCGCCGAGACCCGCGAGCAGGCCCGCGAGAACGTCCGCCATGGGCTCGACGCATTTCGAAACTACTTCTCCGATATCGCGACCTTCCCGATCATCCCGCCAGACGTGACCGACCCCTACACCTGGCTGATCGAGAGCCAGTCGGCCTGCATCGGCACGCCCAACGACGCCATCGCCTTCATCGAGAAGCTGCAGGCGGGGTCCGGCGGCTTCGGCGTCATCATGGAGCTGGCGCAGAACTGGGCCGACTGGGAGCCGACCAAGCGGCATTTCGAGCTCATGGCGCGGTTCGTCCATCCGCATTTCCAGCAGTCGCGCGAGTTGCGCCGCGAAAGTTACGCTTTCGCGCTGGCTCACCACGACGATTTCGTCAGCCAGTCCGCGGCGGCGGTGCAGGCGGAGATCGATCGCGTGGCGGCGCTGGGCAAGGCGGCCGAGTAGGATAAAGACTGGCGGCCGGCTAGCGGAGTCGTTACGCTACGGTTTAGCCAAGGGAGGCAACGACATGACCGACATGCTGGGCGGCTGCCTGTGCGGCAAGGTGCGCTATACCGTTTCGGCCGATCCGATCTTCACCGGCGTTTGCCATTGCCGAAACTGCCAGAAGGGCACCGGATCGGCGTTCTCGGCGGTGATGGCGGTGCCCGATGCCGGGCTGTCGATCGATGGCGCGCTGACCGCCTATGTCGGGCGCGGCGATAGCGGGCTGGCGGTCACGCGGCGGTTCTGTCCGCTATGCGGCTCACCCGTCACCTCCGAGGCGGCGGCGATGCCGGGCGTCACAATGGTCGAGATCGGCACCCTGGACGAGCCGTCCGCCGCCACGCCGGCGATGCACATTTACTGTGCCAGCAAGTTGGACTGGATGGCGATCCCCGAAGGCGTGGGCGCGTTTCCTGGCATGCCGCCGCGCGGGTAGGTGAGATGAAAAGTTTCATCCTGGCGCTCAGCTTGTTGCTCGGCCTGGGCACGTCGGCATGGGCTGCGGCTCCATTGTCCGGGCAGGCGCGGTTGCAGGGAACCTGGCAGGCGGTCGCGGCGATGCGGAATGGCAAGCCGGCGCCGGACCTGGTGGGGCACCGCCTCATTTTCACCAAGGACCGGTTCCGGATAACGGATGGCGACAAGCTGCTGTATGGCGGCACCTATGCCGCCGACGCCGCTACCCGGCCGGCCCAGATCGAGTTTCACCAGGACGAGGGCGTCAGCCTGCGTGGAGACTGGCGAGGCATCTACCGCTTCGCGGCCAATCGGCTGGAGATCGTCGACAATGCCGATGGTGCGAACAAGCCGCGACCCTCGCGGTTCGTCACCACGCCCGGTTCGGGCGACGTGCTGGTGCGTTTCGTGCACCCATGAACCGCATGAGCATAGATAGCGATGCGACGATCCCGGCCTGACTTCTTGACAGGCTGCTCACCAGGGAAGGCAGGCGATCGCCACGGCTGGCCGGCTCCGGGAGGACGAGGATGCTGGCGTCCCGCGTCGTCAAGGTAGCGATGGTCGCCTCCGTCGCGCTGCTGACGTTGCTGGTGACGTTCGACAACCTCACGAACTACGACGCCAACTTTCAGTTCGTCCGGCACGTGCTCAGCATGGACACCATTTTTCCGGACAATCGGCTGGCCTATCGGGCGATCACCAACCCGACGCTGTGGCACGTTGCCTACGCCGCGATCATTCTCGGCGAGGGGCTGACCGGCGCCGCCCTCGCCGTCGCCGCAGTCGGCCTCGCGCGCAACCTGCGCGCCAGCGCCGGGCGGTTCCGGCGCGCCAAGCAATTCGTGTTCATCGGCGCCGGGATCGGCTTCGTGGTCTGGTTCTTCGGCTTCATGGTGATCGGCGGCGAGTGGTTCGCGATGTGGCAATCGCCGCTTTGGAACGGTCAGCAGGCCGCGTTCCGCTTCTACGTGACGCTGCTGGCCGTGCTGATTTTTGTCAATCAGGACGATCCCGAACTGAGCCAGCTGTCATAGGCGTTGAAGGATGCGCCCCGGGGCGTTACCCCAATGCTTATGGGTGGGCCGGGGTTTGAGGCAGAGCCCCGTGCTGCTGCGGCTCACTGGCAACCCGCCGCCTGCCCGCGCCCGCCGGCCATAGCGGCACCACCCGATCCGCCATCTCGATGGTCGAGCGGCGATGGGCGACGATGATGCGCGCGATCGGCAGCGAGCGGATCGCCTCGTTGATGGTGCGTTCGTTGTCGTCGTCGAGATGGCTGGTGGCCTCGTCCAGCAGCAGTATGCGCGGGCCGCGGAACAGCGCGCGGGCCAGCACGACGCGCTGGATCTGGCCGCCCGAAAGCGAACTGCCCATGTCGCCGACCAGCGTCTCGTAACCCATCGGCATGCGCAGGATTTCCTCGTGGATCGCCGCCAACCGGGCCGCGTGCTCGATCAGCTCGCGGTCGAAGCTCTGGCTGAAGGCGGAAATATTCTCGGCGATCGAGCCGGCGAACAGCCTGTCGTCCTGCAGCACGCAGCCGATCTGGCAGCGGTAGTTCTCGAGACCCATGGCGCGCACCGGCACGCCGTCGAGCATGACCGTGCCCTCCGACGGCTGCAGCAGCCCCGCCAGTATCTTCAGCAGGGTGGTCTTGCCGGCGCCCGACGGCCCGACGATCGCCACGCACTCACCAGGTGCGACGTCGAAGTCGAAATCGGCGAGCACCGGCGCCTCGTTGTCGCCGTAGCGGTAGCCCACTCCCCGCGCGGCGAGCGTCGCGCGGGCGCGGCGGGGTGCGGCCGCGCCGTGGGGCACCAGCGTCGTGGCGGCGCCGGTTTCCTCGGGCTCGGCCAGGGCGATGTCGGCGATGCGCTCGCCATGCAGGGTCAACAGCTTGAGGTGTATGATGGTGTCCATCAGGGTGGCGAGCCGCTGCGAGAACTGGTCCTTGTAGGCGAGGAAGGCGACCAGCATGCCGATCGTCAACGAGCCGCCCATCACCGCGCGGGCGCCGAAATAGATGATCAGGATCCGATCGAGACCGAACAGGATGGTGTTGGCGGTCTTGTAGAGCAGGTCGAGCTTGCTGACGCGCAACTCGGCGCTGACATGGTCGACCAGGTAGTTGTTCCAGGCCGCCTGGCGGCGGTCGCCGATGACCAGCGCCTTGATGCTCGGCATTCCCCGAAGCGTCTCGATGAAATGCGAGTTCTCGCGCGCGCCATAGATGATCGCCTCCTCGCTGGCGGCGCGATAGACCTTGTAGGCGACGCTGCGCAGGAGGCCGTAGATCGCCATGATGGTAATGGCGAGGCCGGCCAGGAACGGGTTGTAGAACCACATCACGATGACCAATCCGATCGACATCACGCCATCCACGAGGCCGGACACCGGGCCGGTGGTCAGGGTGCGCTGGATCGTTTCGAGCGAGGCGAAGCGCGAGGCGAGGTCGCCGACGTGGCGGCGCTCGAAGAAGCCGAGCGGCAGGCGGAGCAGATGGCGGAACAGGCTCATCTTCCATTGCAGCGTCAGCTGGGCACCGGCGGCCATGATCGACCAGGAACGCACGAAATCGGTCAGGGCGCGGAAGCCGAGCAGCAGGCCGAGGCCCAACGCGATCAGCACCAGCAGGTTGGCGTCGTCGGAGACGATGACGTCGTCGAGCACGAGCTGAAAGCCGATCGGCGTGACGATGACGATGCTTTCGAGGAAGAAAGACAAGGTCAGGATGCGCAGGGCCGCGCCGGCGAAGCCCTGGGTGCGGCGCACCATGTCGAAGATGCCAACCCGGGCGCGTTCGGTGCGGCGCTCGAACGTCTGGCTCGGCCAGGCCTCGAGTGCGATGCCGGTGAAGCGTTCGGACGCCTCGGCAAGCGGGATCTTACGCGCGCCGAGCGCTGGGTCGAGGATGGTGAGGCTGCGGCGGCCGACGCCGGTCAGCACGACGAAGTGGCTGTGATCCCAGTGCAGGATGCAGGGCAGGCGCAATTCCGCCAGGTTCGAGATGTCCGCCTTGAGGGCGCGGGTGGATAGCCGCATCTGTGCGGCGACACGGACGATGTCGTGCAGGGTCATGCCCTTGAGCGAGACGTCGTAATGGCTGCGC
Source organism: Acetobacteraceae bacterium (assembly GCA_025356735.1). Taxonomy (GTDB): domain Bacteria; phylum Pseudomonadota; class Alphaproteobacteria; order Acetobacterales; family Acetobacteraceae; genus PALSA-911. Next base: position 33,375 of record JANXRT010000293.1, read on the forward strand.
AGCGCCGGCAGGTCGATGCGATAGCCGTAACGGCCGCCGATCATCGCGAGGCAGGCCAGGCCGCATTCAGCGGCCTCGGTTTGCAGCACCAGGGGCGTGCCCCGGGCGCGCAGCAACGCGGTGTCGAGCCGGTGGGTCGCACTTCTGCCCGCGTCGCTCACAGGCTTTGCGCCCCGTGCAGGCTGTAAAGCGGCTCCAGTATCCATTGATAGAGCGGACGCGCCTCCAGCAGCACGAGCGCATCGACCTGCATGCTGGCGCGCAGCTTTTCGGGCCGCCCGAAGGCTGTGACGTCCTGGCGGTCCGGCGTCACCACCAGCCGGTAGAAGGTTTTTCCGGTGTCGGCCGGCGCGGCGCCGGGCACCAGGGCGCGGAGCTCGTCAGCCTGCAGGGCGGCGTGCGAGACCTCGGTCAGGGTGCCCCAGTACTGGCCAAACTTCTGATAGGGGAAGGCGGTGTAGCGCAGCCGGACGCGCTGGCCGGGATGGACGAAGCCGATCGAGTTGCTGGGGGCTAGCAGCTCGGCTTGCATCTGCTGCTGGTCGGGCACGATGGTCAGCACGCGCGCGCCGGCGGCGACGAGCTGGCCCGGGTGGCTGGCGAGCGCGGTTACCGTGCCGGCGGCGGTGGCGTGGATTTCCAGCGAGCGGCGCGCCTCGGCCGCGGCGACCTGCTGCTCGATCTCGAGCATCTTGGCGCGCATCTCGCCGATCTCGTTGTCCGTCTGTATGCGGGTGGTCTGCTGTTGGGACCGGGCCTCGATCAGCTGCGCCTGGACGCGCAGAGCAACGCTGCGCAGCTCCTCCAGCTCGTCCTTGGCGCGCATCCAGGTTGCCTGCTGGTTGTTGCGCTCGTTCATGTTGCCGATGCCGGTCTGCACGTAACGGTTGTAGTCGGCTAGGTTCTTCGCGAGGCGGGCGGCGAACTCGTCCTTGACGCCGAGCTGGACCTGCGTCTGGCGAGCCTGTTCCTGGAGGTTGTCGATGCGGCTTTGCTGTATCGCCTCCTGCTGCTCCTGATATCGTTGCTTGAGCGCGATCTGCTCGGTGAGCAGAACGTGGTGGCTGGCGAGCGACCGCAGGATCTGCTGCTGGGTGTCGCCATTGCTGGTCGATGTTTCGAGGTTGAGGACGTAGAGCAAGGTGCCCGCGACGACGTGCGCGTTGTCCTGCACGGCGACCGCCTCGATGCGGCCGGATGCCGGCGCGGTGGCCTGGATCAGGCCGGTGGTCGGCAGCACGACGCCATGCAGTTCGACCCGGCGGGCGTAGCCGCCGTAGAGGAGGATTGCCAGCGCGGCGGCGACGGCGACCACCGAGGCAAAGCTCAGCACGGTCACGGGGGCGCCCAGGGCGAGGGTGTGGCGGCCTAGCCATGCGGCCTGGCGGGCATCGAGCGACTCTGGCCGGAACAGTTCTTGCCGGGTGACGCTCATTCGGGAAGCCCAGTCATCGTTGCGGCGTCGTGTCTGGCCGTGAGATCCCCCGGCCATTCGGCCGGGGGATCTTTCGCAGAGGCGAGAGGCTAGAGCGAGAGGTTGATGCCGTTCCCGTTGCCGATGTTCACGGTGTTGCCATTCGCACCTTCTTTGCCGCTGTAGTTGCCGCCCTTGATCACCACTTCGTTGTTGTTTCCGTTGTAGCTGCCAATCGAATACTGCCGATTGTCATTGCCGCGACGGCCGCCGGAGACCAGATCGAGTTCGCTGGTGCTCAGTTCGACGAGTTGGTTCATGGTTATTCTCCCATTTTTTTAGTTGATGAAAACGCCGCGAAAAAGGGCTACGTACAACAATATACGCTGAAACGATTGAGCATATTATTGGACGTATTCCTCGTCCCCGCAAGCGAACCGTAACGACATGGGTGC
>JANXRT010000527.1 GCA_025356735.1 Acetobacteraceae bacterium
CGGTGCCCACCTTGTCGGCGACGTGGTTCGCATTGCCGTAATCGCCCTGGCTCGCCACCATGCTGATGTCGCTGTCGCCGATGCCGGCGGCCTTCAGCGCGCGAACCGCGTCCTCGGCGTGGCCGCGCGTGTCATAGAGCCGCGTGATGGTCATGGTCATGGCATGTTCCTTGGAGGAATGGAGCGCTGTGGATGGAGGGGCGTTTGCTCAGCGCGCGACGACGTTGCCCTTGTAGTCCACCGCGACATCGACCGGGCTGCCGCCATGCATCGCGCGGCCGCGCCAGATGCCGTCCTTGTCCTTGGTCAACCCGGTAATGTTGGCATACCCGGCGCCGTCGAGGCGTGAGCGGGCCTGGCCCTCGGTGAACGAGTTGGCGCCGCCCTGGAGGCCGGACGTCGAGCTGTTCGACGTGGTCGTCATCGCGCCGTTGCCGCTCGAACCGTTGCCGTTGGTCGCGTTGCCGGGCGTGGTCATCGCCGCACCCGGACTGGCGGGGACCGGACTACCAGGAATTGGGGCGGTGGTCATCGGCGCCGCCGGATTGATGCCCGGCGGCCGGGTCACGGCGGGGTTCTGCGACGATGAGGGCACCTGGGCATGGGCGGCTGTGGCAAGGCCCACAACAAGCGTCGTGATCAGTGCTGTTCTCATCGAAGAACTCCGGATTGTTTACGTGCGTGGCGTCAACCGTGAATTCCCGGCGAAGTTCCGGCGTAGTCTGGGAAGTGAACCGGCGCGCCGATCCTTGACGCCTAACCGCCCCCCGCCTATAAGCCCGCCCTTGCGACGGGCACCCGTGACTCCATCGGGGGTTCGGTGGGTCCTCGCTGGACCTGCACGCAGCTGGCCCGCACGCAATGGAGAGATTCTGTGAAGCGCACGTATCAACCATCCAAGCTGGTCCGCAAGCGCCGCCACGGCTTTCGCGCGCGCATGGAGACGGTCGGCGGCCGCAAGGTGCTGGCCAACCGCCGGGCCAAGGGCCGCAAGCGCCTGTCGGCCTAGGCTATTCCATTGGGGCATGATCGGGGATGGTCAGCCCGCAACGCCTGAAATACCGGGCAGAATTTCTCGAAGTCGCTGGCAAGGGCCGCAAGGCGCCGATGCCCGGCCTGGTGCTTCAGGCGCTTGGTCGCGGCCCCGAAGCCCCTTTGCGCCTCGGTTTCACGGTAACCAAGAAGGTCGGCAACGCCGTTGTCCGCAATCGCGCCCGCCGCCGGCTGCAGGAGGCCGCCCGTTTGCTGCTGGCACAGACCTCGGTTGGCGGCTTCGACCTCGTGCTGATCGGCCGTGACGGCACGCGTCGCAGGACGTTCAACGAATTGCAGTTGGATATCCGCCGGGCGATGAAGAAGCTGGGCGTGATTCAGTGACCCGTTTCTTGCCGTGGGCGGGACCGGTCGCCACCTTGGCTATAGCTGTGGTCCGCATCTACCAGTACACGCTGCGTGCCGTGATCGGTTCAAACTGCCGGTTCGAGCCAAGCTGCAGCGACTATGCGGTCGAAGCCTTGGCCTGTCATGGAGCCTGCCGCGGCGGAGTGCTCGCAGTCTCGCGAATTCTTCGCTGCAATCCTTGGAGCGCCGGCGGCCACGACCCCGTACCCGACGCGCCAACCCGGGCGATGCCTGAGACCAGCCCGATGGAGCCTTGATGGACCAGAAGCGCCTGATACTTGCGATCGCGATTTCGGTTGCCATCCTGCTCGGCTTTCAACTGCTGGTCCGCCCGCAGCTGCCGCATCCGCCGGCACAACTCGCGACCGAAACGCCGGCCGGCGCTCCGTCCCGGCCGAACGGCAATCCCGGCACGCCGGTGGCCGTCTCTCCCGGCGCCGTCGGCCGCGCCGTGCCGAAGGAAGTGCCGCGGCTGAAGATCGCCGCCAACCGGGTGCAAGGCTCGATCAGCCTGCTCGGCGCGCGCATCGACGACCTCGTGCTGACCGACTACCGCGAGACTCTGGAGGCCAACTCGCCGCTGGTGCGCCTGCTGGAGCCGCGCGCCGACCCGCAGCCCTATTACGTCCAGTACGGCTGGACGGCGCCGCCCGGCAGCACGGTCGCACTGCCCGATCCCGACACGGTTTGGACCGCCTCGGCCGATACGCTCGGCACCGGCCGGCCGGTGACGCTGTCGTGGAACAACGGCGCCGGGCTGATTTTCGAGCAGGTGCTCGACATCGACGAAAACTACATGTTCACCGTCCAGCAGCGCGTCCGCAACACGACCGGCGCCGCGGTGTCGCTATATCCGTGGTCGCGCATCCGGCGGGACTACCTTCCGACCACCGCCGGCTATTCGGTGCTGTTCGAGGGCTTGCTCGGCATCGTCAACGGCACGCTGAAGGAGGTCAGCTATTCCAGCGCCAAGAGCGAGGCGGACAAGCGCCAGGACAACGGCATCGCCGAGGACGCGACCAGCGTCGGCGGCTGGGCAGGGGTCACCGACAAATACTGGCTGACCGCGCTGGTGCCCGACCAGTCGGTCAGCAGCCATATCAATTTTCGGCACTTCAAGGACGACGGCGAGCATTTCCAGGTCGATTACGCGACCGTCGATGCGCAGACCGTCGCACCCGGCGCCGAGGCCACGCTGTCGTCGCACCTGTTCGCCGGCGCCAAGGTTGTGCGGCTGCTCGACCGCTACGGCACCGAACTCGGCATCCCGAGCTTTGACAAGGCGGTCGATTTCGGCTGGTTCTACTTCCTGACCAAGCCAATTTTCTATGCCCTCGACTGGCTCAACAGCGTGTTCGGCAATTTCGGCCTGGCCATCCTGGCCTTCACCGTGTTCGTCAAGCTGCTGTTCTTTCCTCTCGCCAACTACTCCTACCGGTCGATGAGCCGGATGAAGCTGCTCGGCCCGAAGATGACGGCGCTGCGGGCCCAGTACAAGGACGACCCGGCCCGCCTTCAGAAAGAAACCATGGGCCTTTACAAGATCGAGAAGATCAATCCGGCGAGCGGCTGCCTTCCGATGCTGGTGCAGATCCCGGTGTTCTTCTCGCTCTACAAGGTCATCCTGGTTACCATCGAGATGCGCCAGGCGCCGTTCTTCGGCTGGATCCGCGACCTGTCCTCGGTCGATCCCACCAACATCTTCAACCTGTTCGGGCTGCTGCCGTTCGATCCGTCGCAGTACTCGCACTATCTGCATCTCGGCATCTGGCCGCTGATCATGGGCGTGACGATGTTCGCGCAGCAGAAGATGAACCCGGCGCCGCCTGACCCCGTGCAGGCGCGGGTGTTCCAGTTCATGCCGATCCTGTTCACCTTCATGCTGGCCAGCTTCCCGGCCGGACTGGTGATCTACTGGAGCTGGAACAACACCCTGTCGGTCGCCCAGCAATGGCTGATCCAGCGCCGCACGAGCCTGCCGAAACCCAGTCTTGCCCGAACTTGAGGCGCTGGACGACGCGGCTTTGCAGGCGGCCGCCCTGGAAGCCGGGCGGCTGCTGTTCGCGCATGAGTGCCGGTTCTTCTATGCCGCGCAAAAACTGGAGCAGCTTCCCGCCCCCGGCCTGCCCGAGATCGCCTTCGCCGGCCGGTCCAATGTCGGAAAGTCGTCGCTGATCAACGCGCTGACCGGCCACCACGCGTTGGCCCGCATCTCCGGCCAGCCCGGTCGCACCCGCCAGCTCAACTTTTTCGATCTCGGCCGGCGCATGACGCTGGTGGACATGCCGGGTTATGGCTATGCCCAGGCGGCGAAGGAGATCAAGGCCGACTGGCAGGGAATGATGTTCGACTATCTGCGCGGCCGCCCGACCTTGCGGCGCGTGGTGCTGCTGCTGGATGCGCGGATCGAGTTCAAGCCGTCGGACGCCGCGGTGATGGACCTGCTCGACCAGGCCGCGGTGACTTTCTTACTCGTGCTGACCAAGGCCGACAGCGTCAAGCCGGGCCCACTCGGGCGCAAGGCGGATGCCGCGTTGCAGATCGCGCGCTCGCACGCGGCGGCCTATCCGGAGGTGTTCGTCACCAGCAGCGAGACCGGGGCTGGTATTCCGGAATTGCGGGCAGAGCTGGCAAAGCTGGAAGGATAAGAATGGGGCGTCGCCCCAAACCCTGCCCCATCTTCCTACACGAAGTTATTGCGCCAGACCTGGGTGCCGTCGCGTGACATTATGCCGTCGGCGTTCAGCGTGCAGGGATGGCGCGCCTCCAGCGTCCAGCCGGCGTCCTCGAAAGCCCGTGTGAGGCTGGCGTCGATGGCGCGCGAATGGGTTCCGACCACCACCCGCCGGACCCGTTCGTTCAGCGCCGCCATGGCGAGCGGCAGCGCGGTTTCCTCGGCGCCCTGGATGTCGACATGCAGCAGGTCGACGTTCGGGTAGCGGCGCACGAGGCCGGCGATCGCGAAGCGCGGCACCTCGTCGTAGGCCGGTTCGGCGTCCTCGTTGCCGCCGGCCTGGATTTCGGCGGCGGAAAGCTCGCCGGCGCCCCAGTCCGCCGACGGGTCCGGCAACTTTGAAAACCGCGCCACGCCGTCGGTGTCGCCAGCGGCGGCGAGGAGCAGCTCGTGCGCGGCCGGGTGTAGCCCGTTATCCTCGAAGTGCTGCAGCATCATCGCGTGGTGCGAGGGGGTTGCCTCCAGCCCGAGCAGGCGCACGGACCGGATGGCGGGGATCTGCGCCGCCGCGCGGGCGACGGCTACCAGCCAAGGTCCCCAGCCGGCGCCGAGCTCGATCGCCACGATTTCGCCGCGCGCCTCGGCGTCGATCACCGCCGCCAGCGTGCCGAGCCATTCATCGTGCTCGTGCAGGACCTCGTGGCCGCGCCGCGGCGCCTCCAGCACCCGGCCGGCGAAATCCTCATAGCCCTTGATAAAGGCGACCCGGGTTCGGCCACCCAGGAAGTCGATCATGAATTCGGGCTCGGCCGGGCCGGCATAGGGGGTGAAGCGGCCTAGCAGCGCCTGTTCGGGCAGGTCGGCGACGACCGTGACCGGCGGCAGTTCCACCGGGATCGGCGGCAGTTCCACCGGGATCGGCGGCGCCGGTTCCGGCAGCCCACCCATCGCCCTCGCGATCCGGTGCGATCCGGGCAGGCCCGAACCCGCGATCAGCCGGCCGGTCCGCACGAAGATCCCTGTTCCGAACATGGCGCCTCAACTCCGTCCCATGTCCGGTCTTAGTATCGTTGGCCGGCTCTAGCCAAGTACCTCGACCACCACCGCGGTTACGTTGTCGCTGGCATCGCGGGCCAGGGCAGCGGCGATCAGCAGCTCGGTCGGCGGCACGCCTTCCGGGGTGCCCAGCAACGTCGAGATTTCGGCGACGCCCAGCGTCTTGCATAGCCCGTCGCTGCACAGCAGCAGCCGGTCGCCGGGGGCAAGCCGGCCGGTCACCTTGTCGAGCTCCAGCGGCTCGATGTCGGCGCCGACCGCGCGGGTGATGACGTTGGCGTGCGGGTGGTGCTCGGCCTCGGCCTCGGTGATGGCGCCAGCCTCGACCAGCTCCTGAACCAGGGAATGGTCGCGCGTGATCTGGCTGAGCGTGCCCGCGCGCAGCAGGTAGGCGCGGCTGTCGCCGGCCCACAGGCAGGCGAAATGCTGGTCGCGGATTAGCAGCGCGACGAGGGTTGAGGCGATCTGCACGCCGCCGCCGCGTTGGGCAGCCTCGGCGCGGAGCGATTGATGCACCGCCGCAATCCGCAGCCGCAGCTCGGACAGCAGGGCGGGGGCACCGAGCCCCTCGGGCAGGGCGTTGAGCGCGGCGGCGATCTGGCCGGAGGCGACCTCGCCGGAATCGTGGCCGCCGGCGCCGTCGGCCACCGCCCACAGCCCGGTTTGCGGGCGGTCCACCAGCGCGTCCTCGTTGGTGCTGCGTTTGGTGCCGGGATCGGTTGCCGACCATGAGCGGAATTTTTCTCGGATCATGCGGCGCTCCGGGAGTTCATTCCACCATCGATCATCCGGCTGAAGCAATCGCCATCCGGCAGGAATGCAACTTCAAAATCAGCCGCAGTGACCCGGGGCGCGCCCGCGGTCCAGAAACGGATGTTTTTTCCGGCGCTCCGCCCGCCGGGAGGCGGCAGGGTCAGAAGGCGGGCGAGCAGGGCGTCCGGCGTCAGATCGTCGGCCAGTGCCGCAAGCGCGGCGGCCTCGGCATGGTCCAGCCAGGCCTTGTCGATGGATATGCCGTCGCCGGCCATCAGGGCGGCGACGGTCAAGGAAAAGTAACGGCCGGCGGCATCGACGCTGGGAACGAACAATCCGATCGCCGCCTGGTCGCCGCAGCAGGACCGGGGCAGGGCGAAGCGCCAGACGGGCGCATCCAGCCAGGCTTCCACCCAGGAGGGTCCGGCGGTTGTCCGGAAGGATTGGATGCCGGCCGCCATCCAGTGGTCCCAGGGATCGGTGAAGCCGCGCGGCAGTCCGGCGCGCACGAAATCGCCGCGTGACGGCAGCTTGCCCCAGAAACCGACGATCGCGGAGCCGGTCAAAGCACGGGCCTCACAAGACGGGGCAATGGAAGTCGCGCAGCGTGCCGGGGGCGAACGGGTTGAGCACCGATCCGGCGCGGATGTCGAACACCGCCTCACGCTCGCCGACGCGGAAGGTGAGGCGAAAAAGCTCGGGCGCGGCGCCTTGCACCAGCGTGCCGCGGCCGAACAGCTTGAACAGCGCCCACGGGCCGGTTTCCTGGATCGTGCCCGACGCGCCGGGCGGCGGCGGATCGAACACCAGCCGGACGTTGTTCATGCGGGTGGCACCGGGCCACACCACCTGGGCGGCGCGGGGCGGGCCGTTGGCGTAGGTGATGGTCTGGCCGTCGAGGTCCAGGATCACCTGCCGGGCGCCGGCGTCGATCGATACGGGGGTAATGTCGAAGCGCACCCCGGGGACGGCGCCGCCACCGGCGAAGAACAGATCGCGGATCGCCGCGGCGCGCTGGAACTGCGCCACCGTGTCGGGGCTGACGGGTGCCGCGACGCCGTCTGCCGCCTGCACCGCCCAGACCTTATCTGACGTGTTGACGAAAGGCCGGACCTGCGTGTTGAAGAACCCGTCGAGCATGCCGCTGGGGGCGAACAGCCGGGCGAAATCGTCGAGCGGGATGTCGCCCGCGGCACCGGCCTTGAACGGGAATCGGTTGTCGACCGCCTGCTTGCACAGGTTGCCGGGACCGCCGCCGGCGTTGAACGCCGCCACCATCGACTGCTTGACGCCGCCGCCGCGCAGGCTGGCGCCGCCGCCCGACACCGAGGTCAGCCAGCGTGCCACCGGCTGCGGCTGGCGCATCGCCTCGGCCAGGAGCGGCGCCGATGGGTCGTCGCCGGTGGCCGTGATCGGCGCGCCGGGGGTTGCCGCCGCGGTCTTGGCGAGCTGCTGCTGCAACGAGGCGAGCAGGGCGAGCACGCCGTCGATCGGGGCACCCGGGGCGGTGCCGACGAAGGCTCGAAGCGCCTTGTAGCGGTCGTCGATCGCCTGGCCGGGCGGCTCGGGCGGCGGCCCGGCATCCTGGCCCAACGCCGCGGCGGCGCGGGCCGTGGCGGTGCTGACGGCGGCGGTCGCGGCGGCCTGGACGGCG
>JANXRT010000318.1 GCA_025356735.1 Acetobacteraceae bacterium
GAGCACGGGCGCGCCGGCCCTGCTGCTGATCGGCGAGGTCGTGGCCTACGGCGGCACCAAGCTGTCCGCAGAACTCGCCTTCGCCAGCAACTGAGCGCCGGAGAGCAGAGCCGCCGACAGCGCGGAGACACCAGATATTCCACAGTGATTTGGCTAGCCTACAAAGGAGTGTGGAATGTCATCCAGCTTAGCCGCAACGGACTCCTATGCTCCGCCGCGGTCGATCTTTGCGGAACCACGCTCTTGAGGAAGCAGCTCGCCCGAGTTCATCCTTTCATCCGCGCTCAACTGAAGAATTCGGGTTTTTCATGCTGCCTCTGCTATCTGCATTCCCGCACGGAGCCCGATCGTGATCGGCCGCCGCTCACTGCTGCTGGCCGCACCTTCTGTCATTTTCGCCCGGTCCGCCGCCGCGGCCCCGCAACGGCTGCGCGTCGGTGATCAGAAAGGCGGCACCCATTCGCTGATGAAGGCGGCCGATGCCCTGGAAGGCCTGCCTTGTGCGCTGGAGTGGAGCCAGTTCGCCGCGGCGGCGCCTTTGCTGGAAGCGCTGAACGCCGACGCCGTCGATATTGCGTTCGCCGGGGACGCGCCGACCACCTTTGCGCTCGCCGCCGGCCTGCGGGCCAAGATCATCTCGCCGGTACGCTCGACCGGCGCGGGCACCGCGATCGTGGTCGGTTCAGGGTCGCCCATCCATTCGGCCGCCGACCTGCGGGGCCGCAGCATCGCCACCAACCGTGGCTCGATCGGCCACGCGCTTGTGCTGGCCGTCATGGAATCTCAGGGCTGGCCGGCCTCGGATATCCGGCTGGTCAACCTGCTCCCGACCGAGGCGAAGACCGCGCTCAGCACCGGCGCGGTGGACGCGTGGTGTTCATGGGGCGTTTATGTCGCACAGGCGCGGCTGGTGGACCAGGCGCGGATTGTCGTCGATGGCGGCAACGGCTTTCTCACCGGGCTGTCCTATCTCGTGGCCAACGATGCCGCGATCGCCACGCGGCGCGCGGTGCTGGTGGATTTCTGCCGGCGGCTGGCGGTCGCGCGGCGCTGGGCCCTGATCCACCCGCAACAATACGCCGACGGATTGGCGGCCGAGATCGGCGTCAGCCGGGAAGTGGCGCGGCTGACGTTCGATACTGAGGCGCCGCAACCCATTCCGATTGATGCCGCGGTTATTGCCGACGAACAGCGAACCGCCGATCGCTATCTTGCGGCCGGAGTGATCCGCGGCAAGCTGGACGCGACCCAGGTGTTCGATGCCTCGTTCAACCCGGCTGCCGCCGAATGAGCCGCCCATCGCCTGATCGTCGGCCGCCTGGACCAGGTCTAGAGGCGGCCGGCCGAAGTCGCCAGCCAGGAAGGGGCCTGATGCCGGGAAGGTGCCGATGATCGAGTTGCTACTCGCCGACCGCTGCACCGGGTGTGATATCTGCGTCCAGGTCTGCCCAACCAACGTGTTCGATGCGGTTGCCGGATCCAGGCCCGTCATCGCGCGCCAGTCCGATTGCCAGACCTGCTTCCTATGCGAACTCTACTGCCCGGCGGATGCGCTTTATGTCGCACCCGATTGCGACGGCCCGGTGCGCGTCGATGAGGCGGCCATCGTCGCATCCGGCTGGCTCGGTCAGTATCGCCGAGACTCCGGGTGGGGCCAAACGCGTGGCGATCCCGACCATGCCAACGAAAGCTGGCGCATGGACGAGGTGTTCGAGCGCGCCCGAGCAGCCGCGACCGAATGACCGCGACCGAATGACCTACACCGCGACGCACTGGGGCATCTACCGGCCGCGCACGCACGATGGCAGGCTGGTCGGCATGGACGGCGCGGAATGGGACGCCGATCCGTCGCCGATCGGCCAGTCGATGATCGACGGGACCACCGCCCCCTGCCGTGTCCGCCGCCCCAGCGTGCGGCAGGGCTATCTCCGCCACGGCGCGGCGTCGCGCGAAGGCCGCGGCCGGGAGCCGTTCGTCGAGGTCTCCTGGCAGGAGGCGCTGGATATTGTCGCGCGCGGGCTTCGCCAGGTCATCGAGAAGCATGGCAACAGCGCCGTGTTCGGCGGCTCCTACGGCTGGGCGAGCGCGGGACGTTTCCACCATGCCCCAGGTCAGCTGCGGCGTTTTTTGAACACGATCGGCGGCTTCACCTATCACACCGACACCTACAGCCTCGGCGCCGGCAGGGTGTTGCTGCCGCACATCATCGGGCCAATGGACGACGCCCAGGTGACGCATACCGCCTGGACCAGCCTCGCGGCCCATTGCCGGCTGTTCGTGGCATTCGGCGGGCTGCCGGTGAAGAACACCCAGGTCAGCTCCGGCGGCGCGCAGGACCACATCGCCCGGGCTTCGCTGGCGCGAATGGAAGCGGCAGGCGTCGATTTTATCAATGTCAGCCCCGTGCGCCATGACCTCGACGCGGTTCCGGACGCCGAATGGCTGCCCATCCGCCCCGGCACCGATGTCGCGCTGATGTTCGGGATCGCGCATGTCCTGCTGGCAGAGGGATTGCACGACCCGGCGTTCCTCGACCGCTACACCACGGGCTTCGAGGCGCTGCGCGGCTACATCCTCGGCATCGGCGACGGCCAGCCCAAGGACCCGCGGTGGGCTGCCGGCATTACGGGTATCGAGGCCGATCGGGTCGTTGGTCTTGCGCGCCGGATGGCCGGCACCCGGACCATGCTGAACGTCGCCTGGTCGCTGCAACGCGCCTCTGGCGGCGAGCAGCCGTTCTGGATGGGCGTTTCCCTGGCCGCGATGCTGGGACAGATTGGCCTGCCCGGCGGCGGCTTCGGCCTGGGCTACGGCTGCATGAACATGATCGGCGCCGGCAACCGCAACTTCTCCGGCCCGCGCCTGCCGCAGGGGGTCAACCGGACGCAGAGCTTCATCCCGGTCGCGCGCATCGCCGACATGCTGCTGCACCCGGGTGAAGGCTTCGACTATAATGGCGGCAACTACCGCTATCCCGACATCCGCCTGGTATACTGGGCCGGCGGCAACGCCTTCCACCACCATCAGGACATTAACCGGCTGGTGCGGGCATGGCGCCGGCCGGAAACCATCGTCGTGCACGAACAGTACTGGACCGCGCAGGCCAAGTTCTCCGACATCGTGCTGCCCGCCACCACCGCGCTGGAGCGCGACGATATCGCCTTGGCCGCCGGCGAGCGCTTCCTGATCGCCATGCTTCAGGCGGGGGCGCCGGTGGCCGAGGCCCGCGACGATCACGCGATCTTCGCCGATCTCGCGCAACGGTTCGGCACGCGCGACCGCTTCACCGAAAACCGCACGACGATGCAGTGGCTCGCCCATTTGTACGAGGAGTCACAACCCCGCGCCGTCACCCGCGCGAACAGCGATGCGGCGGCGGTCATGATGCAGACCCTCGCCAGATCGCCGCGGGTCGGCAGCAACGGCGGCACGGGGGCCGGGTTGGTCGGCAGCTACGCCACGGTCGCCGAGCGCATCCGCCGGTTCAGCGACGCCGGCATCGAGACATTCATGCTCCAGTTCCAGCCGTTCGAGGCGGAGATGCGCCGGTTCGCCCATGAGGTGATGCCGCTGGCGGGGCATCGAAGTCTACCATAAGTCGTGCGCCGCAGGCATCGACCATTGCGAACCCCGCGGCGGCGCGCAACAGGCTGATACCGAGATCGGGCAGCAGGGTTCCATCCTCGATCAATCTGATGCCTGTCGCGGCCACCTTGCTCGGGACCGGGAGAAGATGCGGCGAGACATTGCCCAGCCGCACGCCGGCCTCTCACACGCTAACCAGCACCAGCGGAAACAACCAGGACAGCAGCGACGATCCGGGCAGCCAAATTCGGCGCCTGACGGTCGAGCGGCCGGATGCCAGCGCCGGCGAGGCTACCGCCGGGTCAACCAGCGCGTGGGTGACATCGCTCATCGGCAGCTACGCCGCCACGGCAGGGCGGCTGTTGCGAGCAGCGACGAGCTCGCGCACCCGCGGCAGCAGCTCTCGCCCGTACTGGATGGCGTCCACCAGCGGATCGAAGCCACGGATCAGGAAGGTCGAAATCCCGAGATCGTAATAATCCAGCATGGCGTCGGCGACCTGATCCGGCGTGCCGACCAGGCCGGTCGAGTTGCCCGCAGCCCCGGTCAGGGCGGCGATCCCGGTCCATAGCCGCTTGTCCAGCCGCATACCCTGCGCCGCCGCGGCGAGCAGCCGGCGGGAGCCTTCGTTTGGCGGCGCGGCGTCGGTCAGCGCTTCGCGCACGTTGTTGGGCGACCGGCCGCTGCCGCCCGCATCGCGCAACGCCCGCGCCCTGGCCAGTATGCCGTCGGCCTTTTCCCATGCCGCCGCTTCGGTGTCGGCCAGCACCGGGCGCAACGACAGGCTGAAGCGCGGCTGGCGGCCGAACGGGGCCGCCGCGGCACGGATCTGCGCCACCAAGCCGCGAACCTGCTCGTATGTCTCGCCCCACAATGCGTAGACATCGGCGTGCTTGCCGGCGACCGGAAGGGCCGCCGCCGAGGCGCCACCGAAATAGACCGGGATGCCGGTGTCGCGATACGGCTTGAGATCGCCGAAGCCGGCTTTCACGCGGTAGTAGTTTCCCTCGTAGTCGAACGGTTTGGCAGACGTCCACTCCTGGCGCACGATATCGAGGTATTCGCTGGTTCGGGCGTAGCGCTCGTCCTTGGTCAGATGGTCGCCATCCTGCGCCAGCTCGGTGTCGTTGCCGCCGGTAATAATGTGGACCGCCGCGCGCCCCCGGGAGAAATGATCGAGGGTCGCCAACTGCCGCGCGGCCAAGGTTGGCGCGGTGAAGCCGGGCCGATGCGCGATCAGCAGCCCGAGCCTTTCCGTGACGCTGGCGATGTGCTGGCCGACCATCAGGCTTTCCGCGGAGGTCGAGTTGAACGCGACCAGCACGCGATCGAAGCCGACCAGCTCCTGCGCCTTGGCGGCAGCGGCGACGAAATCCGGATCGACCGCGAGGCTGTCGCGACGGATCGTTTCCGATGAATTGAAGTGACCGACATAGCCTATGAATTCGACGGTCATGGGCGGTGGTCTCCTTTGTCTGCGGAGCGGGCCAGCCGGGAAACAGGACGTTACTCGTGGCCGCTGCGGTTTATGTTTGGGCCGTCGTTTTAAGCCGGGCCGATCTCAGCGCCGTCGATCGTCGCCAGCCAGATAGCGCGGCCTCCGTCATGCGAGGTCGCCCAGTTCGAGCGAGCGGTCCCACAGCGGCGCGACATCGACGTGATGCGGGATCAGCCCGGCACGCTGGAACGTGTCCGCCACCGCCTGGTGCGAGGCGATGGCGCCCTCGTCGGGCCGCGTCAGCCGCCGTGGCTGGCTGGCGTTGTCGAGCAACTCGCGCACCGAGGCTTCCGGCACGCCGATCAGCGGCGCCTGGGCGGCGGCGTACTCGGCGTGATGGGTGTCGAGCCAGCGGAAGGCGCGCGCGATGTGTCCGAGGTGATCGACCAGCGCCGCACGGCGGGCCGGATCGGCCAACGCGTCCGGTGCGGCGAAATACGGATAGTTGCCGGACAATATGCCGGCGGCGGTGCGCAGCACGCGGGCACCCGACTGCCTGGCCAGCGGCACCGAATAGCCGTAGATCGCCCACGCATCGAGGCCGCCGGCGCGGAACGCGGCCTGGCCGTCGGACGGCGTGAGGTTGATCGGCTGGATGTCCGACCATGACAGGCCGGCCTGCTCCAACATCCGGAACAGGTAGTAGTGCGTGGTGGTGGCGCGCACGTAGCCGACGCGCTTGCCGCGCAGGTCGGCGATCGACCGGACCGTCGAGCCGACCGGCACCAGCACGACCTGCTCGTTGACGTCGCCGCGGATCACCGCGACCAGCTTGACCTGGGCGCCGGACACGGCGGCGAAGGTGGGCGGGATTTCGCTGCCCGAGGCGATGTCGAGCGCGCCGGCCGCGACCGCTTCCAGCATCACGTTGCCGGAGGCGAATTCCGACCATTCGACGCGGTAGGGCGCCTGGTCCTGACTGGCCTGGCGCAGCAGGAACTGGTCGCCGGCCTTGTACTGCGCGACGCGCAGCGAGGTGGGCGCGGCGGCGCGGGCGGCGGAGGGTACGCGGCGATCGCGGCGCCGGCCGCCAGCAGGGTGCGGCGCGAGATCACGCCGCCTGCTCGCGCACGCCCAGCCGATCCAGCAGGCGCGCCCGCATCGCGGCGAAAGCCGGCGTCGCACGATCGCGCGGCCGTGGCGCGCGGTTCGGCAGGTTCAGCACGATGCGGCCGTGGTCCAGCACCAGCACGCGGTCGGCGAGCGCCACCGCCTCGTCGACGTCGTGCGTCACCAGCAAGGTCGCGGGGCGGTGGCGGTCCCACAGGTCGAGCACCAAGGCGTGCATCCGGATGCGGGTGAGCGCGTCGAGAGCGGCGAACGGCTCGTCCAGCAGCAGCAATCCGGGTTCGCGCACGAGGGCGCGGGCCAGCGCCGAACGCTGTGCCTCGCCGCCCGACAGCGTGGCCGGCCAGGCGTCCTGCCGATGCGTCAAGCCGACCTCGGCCAACGCCGCCTGCGCCCTAGTTCGTGGGTCGCCCTTGCCGTCGCCGGATGCCAGGCCGAGGGCGACGTTGCGCCAGACGTTCTTCCACGGCAGCAGCAACGGCTGCTGGAACGCCACCGCGACCGGCTGCGGCAGCTCGACCACAGCGCCGTCGGGGACCGGGTCGAGCCCGGCCAGGGTGCGCAGCAACGTGGTCTTGCCCGAGCCGCTGGCGCCGAGCAGGGCTACGAACTCGCCGGGCGCTATGTCGAGGTCGAGATTGTCCAGAACCGGAGCATTGTCGTCGAACCGGCGGGTCAGGCCGCGCACCCGGGCGCCGGCACGCGAAGGAAGCGGGGCGATGCTGCCGTCCATGGCGTTCAGCTCCTCACCAGAACGGGCCGCCATGCCAGCGCCCGACGCTCCAGCCGGCGTACCAGCGCATCCGCCAGCAATCCGAGGATGGCGTACAGCACCAGCCCGACCAGGATCACGTCGGTGCGCAGGAAGTCGCGGGCGTCGTTGATCATGTAGCCGATGCCCGACTGGGCGTTGACCTGTTCGGCCACCACCAGCGACAGCCAGGCGACACCCAGGCTGTAGCGCAGGCCGACGAGCGCCGAGGGCAGCGCGCCGGGCAGCACGACGTGGCGGATCAGGCCGGCGCGGTCAAGCCCGAACACCTTGCCCATCTCGGCCAGCCGGGGCTCCACGCCGCGGATGCCGGCGAACAGGTTGAGGTAGATCGGAAAGCTGGTGCCGAGGGCCACCAGGGCGATCTTCGGGGTCTCGCCGATGCCGAACCACAGGATGAACAGCGGCACGAGGGCGAGGAACGGCAGGGTGCGCAGCATCTGCACCGGCGCGTCGACGATGTTCTCGCCCATCCGCGACAGGCCGGCGATCAGCGCCAGGACCCCGCCGACCGTGAGCCCGATCGAAAGGCCGGCCAGCACCCGGGCGAGCGAGACGGCGATGTGCCAGCCGAGCTCGCCCGAGGCCAGCAGACCCCAGGCGGTGACCAGTATCTGGCCGGGCGAGGCCAGGGTGCGGGCCGGCAGCAGGCCCGCCATCGAGGCTGCCTGCCACAGCAGGACCAGCACAAGGGGAGAAACCAGCCGGCGCAGCGCCGGCCAGTTTTTCCGGATGGGCGTCTTCGCCGCCGCCCGTGGCGGCGATGCAATGGAGATGGTGGCGAGGCTCGTGCTCATGGCGAATGAGGATCCTGGAACGGCGGCGACGTGTTGGTGAAGGAGACCGGCTTGGTGAAGGAGTGGCGGCGCTTGCCCCGGATGTTCCTACCTGCAGAGAGTGGAGCGATCGACCACATCGCTCAACAGCATGGTTCCGCAAAGATCGGCGGTGCCGCAGCATCAGCGTTCGCGAACGGGGGTGGTCGCAGCATGTCGTGTCATGTGGCCGCATCGGCGGGCCGCATCGGCGCCTGGGCGCCCCCGGCCCATCCTGGCTTGGGCGTTCGCACAGCCGGTAAAACGGGATGCCGGCGCTGTGACGGGCGACAGGGCCGGAACAACATTGACGGTTGCAATGCAGCCAAGGTCGGGGTTCTTGATCGCTTCGACACCGAAGGCGCCATTCGAGGATCCCCACCGGATGATGGACGAGATCGACCGCAAGCTGCTCGCGCTGCTGCAGGAGGACGCGACGATGCCAATGGCGCAGCTGGCCGACGAGGTCGGGCTGTCGCCGACGCCGGTCTGGAAGCGCGTGCAGAAGATGGAGCAGGCCGGCGTGATCACCCGCCGGGTGGCGCTTGTCGCGCCCGAACAGGTCGGCATCGGCCTGATCGTGTTCGTGGCGATCGAGGCGGATGTCCATTCGCCGGGCTGGCTGGCCGGCTTCGCCGCGTCCGTCGCGGCGATGCCGGAGGTGATGGATGCCTACCGGATGGCCGGCGAGGTCGACTACATGCTGCGCGTGGCGGTGGCCGACATGGCGGCGTTCGACGCCTTCTACAAGCGGCTGATCGCCGAGGTGCCGTTGAAGAACGTGACTTCCCGCTTCGCCATGGAACGGCTGAAGCAGACTACGGCATATCCCTTGTCGCCGCGCGCGTTCCGCGACCGGCGGGCGGAGGCCGATCCGGACGGCTGAGAGGCAAACGGCGCGTTCTACCCTGGACGTTCAAATAAGCATGGATGTCTCCGCACAGCCGGCGGGGCAGACGATCCTGGCATATTGCTTGCGGTATCGTCTTTCTGCTTGATGAAGCATTGCCGCAGGTAAATTCATTACTTCCAGGCCCGCCACGAGAGTACCGCTGGCGGCGAAAGGAAGTACCATGCAGCAGTCCCATATCGTCCAGATATCCGGCCGCTTCGTCGGCGCCGCGCTCAGCGACAATGGCCGTTTCCGCTTCATCGCGGTCGATCCACGGGTCGAGGAACTCGACCACAGCGTGTGGCCGTCCTTGCCGGACCTGCACCGGGTGGTCGGGCACCTGCTGAGCACCGGCCGCTTGCCGCCGGCGCCGCAGCCCGTGGCCGCCGTGCCGATCAGAAAGGAGCTATCATGAGAAACGAAATTCTCCCCCTCGAACTGGAGGCTTTGGCGACGCTGCGGGCCGATCTCAACTTCGTTCAGCCGACCTCGCAAAGGTTGCACAGCTACGCCTTCGATCCACCCGACGGCGGGCCGCGATCCAACGCCAGCTATGCGCCGCAGCCGGTGACGATCCGCGATGCGCGGCCGTTGGCCGACAGTTTCGACCTCGATACCGAGGGCTTCGCCATCGTGCGGCAGGCGAGCGCGGTTCGCGACTTCTGGGACGAGGAAGAAATCCGCCGGGTCTACTACGCCGAGGCGGAGCGGCTGATTGCAGAAGTTACAGGTGCCAACCGCGTGTTGGTGTTCGACCACACGCTGCGCCGGCGCGCCGGACGCGCCGCGCCAGCCGGCGACGCGGGTGCATGTCGATCAGACGGTGAAATCCGGCCCGCAGCGGGTTCGCGACCTGTTGCCCGACGAGGCCGAAAGGCTGCTTGCCGGGCGGGTGCAGATCATCAACCTGTGGCGCCCAATCGTCGGACCGCTATGGGACCACCCGCTGGCCGTGGCCGATGCGCGCTCCGTCGATCCGGCTGACCTGATACCGTCCGACCTGATCTTCGCGGACCGGATCGGCGAAATCTATGCCGTGCGCCACAGCCCCGCGCAGCGCTGGTTCTATCTGTCGGGGATGCGGCCGGACGAAGCCTTGCTGCTCAAATGCTATGACTCGGCTGTCGATGGTCGGGCACGCTTCGCTCCTCACACCGCGTTCATAGATTCAACGGCGCCGGCGGACAGCCCGCCGCGGGAAAGCATCGAACTGCGAACGCTGGTGTTCCACGACGCGTAGCCCTGTCAGTCTCCTATCGGGCCTTCACGGTCGCCGCCACATGGCTGCGGCGGTCGGAGGACAAGGGCGACCTCGGCCGCGATCGTCCGTGCCTGGAGGCGGATGTCGGGGACCGCCGTGCATTCCCAGAATACGCCCCGGACCAGGGGGCCCAGCGCCCATACGCCATGCGTTCGCTCGTCCATCCCCGTCGAGCAGCTGCAGCCTGTCCGTGACGTCCAGGCCCATGCCGTGGGCTTCCGTGCGTGGACATCCTGCCGCGACAAGCCCGGCGATCAGGCTGTTCTGGACCGCGTGCGGCTCCGCTTCGGTCGCATGCAGCACCCGCTGGACGAGCATCGTCTCGGCAATGCCGCGGCCGCGATCCTGGATGGCAACGGCAGCTCCGCGCCCTTCCAGCCCGGCCTGGACCGTAATCGAACATACCCGGCCGCGTCTCACCACGACCGTTCCGCGGTCCAGGAGCCGACTGAAACCTTCGGCCGCGGTAGGCGCCATGCGATAGCGGTGGCTGTCCCAACAGGGTCGCAGGTGGCGCAGGAAGCGCTTCCGCTCCGCCACAGGCAATCCTTGCCAGAGTGAGGCGGTGGCCGGGCGCAGCCCATCCAGCACGGCGCGCCAGTCGATGCCCCGCGATGCCGCCTCCCGGTATCCGATGCCGGACCGCGCGCAACAGCAGCATCACGGACCGGCCTTCGTCATCGGTGAAGGACGTGCAGGGCACCGGGGCCTGCGCCGCCGCGTGTGGCTGGGCCACCAGGCCACGACGGGACAGCGCGACGATCGGGCCATCGAAGCCGCCCGCCAGACCGTGCCATCTCCTCGTAGAGCAGCGCGCGGAGATAGCGGCCGTGGAGACGCCGGGAGGCGAACGTGCCGGCTTCGCTCGTCTGCGCCTCTCCGGTATCGAGCGGCGCCTGCCGCCCGAGCCACCGATCGAAGTGTCCAGGGTCGTCGGGCAGCGCGCTCATATTGGCGGATCGCACGTTGAGCGATGCGCAGCCTCCGTCGCCGCATAGGTTGGGCCGCGGGCGAAGCGCCCGGTCCGATCGAACAGGAGAATGGAGTGATCGGGCGGCAACAGCCGGCAAAGATGGATCGCGGCCATTGTCCCCGAGTAGCCGGCGCCGATGATCGCCATGACGGGTCCAGTGCCAGCCATCTGCCGTGCCATGCGCCGGGGCGTCAGGGCGGAGGCCGGAGCGAGCGCCGCTTGCGCTTGGAGCATGTCGGACCTCCGAGATCAGCTTGTCGGTGGCGGC
>JANXRT010000332.1 GCA_025356735.1 Acetobacteraceae bacterium
GATTGATCAGGATGGCGTGCAGCACCAGCGCATCCGCGTCATCCCGGCGGCCGGACCCCAGAGCGCGTGCCACCGCCGAGGAGATGCCGCCACCGATGGCACCGCCGGACATCATCGACATCATCATGAAGCCCGGAAACACCAGCGCCATGCCGGTCAGCGCATCCCCGCCGAGCTTGGACACCCACCAGGTCTCGATCAGCCCGGTCGAGGCCTGAGCCAGCATGACCAGGATGTTCGGCCATGCCATGCCAAGCAACGTCGGCACGATGGCGCCGTGCAGCAGCTTCTGCGTGCGCGGGCTCAGGCCGGGTTCGACCCGGTTCGGGACGAAGGCGTCGGCAACGGTGCCGCTCATGAGGCGTTCGCAGGTTTCAAGGGAGTGCCGGGTTCGATCAGCACGCTGTGGCGGCCTGGCGCCGTGAGCCGATGACGCAGGGCTTCGGTGGCGCCAGGGCCAGCAACCAGGGCGAAGTCGGGCGCCGTCAGCGGCCGCATCGTCGCGCGATCGACCAGGATCGGATCGACCTCGTGGCCGTCCCCGGTGTCGGCGATGATAATGCTGGCGCCTTCGGGGGTGAAATGGCGGTTGCCCCAGGCCAGCATGGCAATCAGCACGGAGCGGAAATCCTCACCGCGGGCGGTCAGCATATACTCGTGGCGCGGCGGGCGCTCGCTATACGGCTGCCGCTCCAGCAGCCCGGCCTCGACCAGCCCGTTCAACCGACGTGTCAGCATGTTGGGCGCGATGCCGAGGCTTTTCTGAAACTGGTCGAACCGCGTCATGCCGGCGAAGGCGTCGCGCAGGATCAGCATGTTCCACCATTCCCCGACCCGTTCGAGCGAGCGGGCGATGGGGCACGCCATGGCGCCAAAATCCTTGCGCTGCATTGGCCATTCTCGCTTGCATGATGATATTGACAACCTAGTTCCTATCATATCGATAGTCGTAATGCTAGGGCTAACGGCTTTCATCGTGTCCAAGCCGGGTTGTCTCCGTCCGAGCGCGGTTTTTCGCGATTTCGCGGTCGTGTTGCACCGTGCCGGAGAGACAATCCGCGCGCATCCGGACGCGGCAGCGTTCAAAGATGAATAATGTTCTGAAACCACATCGTCATCTGAAGATTTCGTTGCGGTTCTAAATTTACTGACTATCCATTCACAAGGAAAAACAGATGAGGTTCAGCAATCTGCGAGGCATGGGTCTGATCCTGCTTCCGACTTCGTTGCTGCCGATGGTGGCGCATGGGCAGGTCGTCGACGTTGCCACCGACGCCAATGCGGCCATGATCTTCGCGCCCATTTCAAAGAATGCCGGACCCTACCCATGGACGGATTTCGGCGTTGGGATATCCGCTTTCATCGACCCGCAGCCAGCGCTCGCGAGCATCGGCGGCCACACCGCGTTCAACATGACGATTGCGCCGTCTGCCGGCATGAGTTTCGTGCCTGGCGTCACCAAGCTTGATGTCGGCAACAGCCAGGCCTGGAAGGGATCGGTCAGCGGCGGCACGTTCCCCCTCATCGATGGCTACATGAGCCTGGGCTTGGGGCCGATCAGCGGAACCTTCCCGTTGCTTACCGCCAAGCTTGACACGTCGCTTACTGCCAATCTTGCGGCGGCGCTCAACTCGAACAGCCTGGGCAAGTAGTCGAGCCCCGTCGTCAGCGCTGGCGTGACGGCGACAACCAGCCTTTCCGCCGATGCCGGCATCTGCCCGTTCTGCGTCAACCTGGTGAGCGTCTCGGCTTCGGTCAACGTCACTGCGAAACAGCGGACGGACTTGGCTTGGGCGCCCAAGGCTACCTATGGCGACATGGTTTGGTACAGCACCAGCAAGACCCTGACTGCGGCAGACAAGCCGGTGTTCGTGGCCGGCACCGCCGGCACTGTGGGCAATCTTTTTGGCGATCCGGCGGGCACGCTGACCCTGATCGACGGCGAGACGATCTACATGAACATGCTGCCAACGGTTCATCTCACCATGCCGATTACCACCTCGGCCACGATATCGGTTCCGGCGGCCCTGAGTTTCGACGCCTCGATCTTCGGCATCCACTCCAGCAAGACCTTTCCGCTCGGCGATCTGTTCGATCTCACGACCGGTGCCGAGACAGTGGAACTTGGCGGTGACTGGTTCGGCAAGAAAGCCTTCAGCGTCGAACTCGACGTGACCAAGACCTGCAAGCCGGGTACCAGCATCTGCAGTAATAGTTTCCACACGCCGGGTACTGCACCGCTGCAGCTCGCCGACAACAATTTTCTGTTCGACTTGCTACCCCCGCAGGATCAGAACGCCCGCAACTTCCCGGTCGATTTCACCGGACCCGGGACGGATTTTGCCAATCTGCGGCCGTTGTTCCCCAATGGCCTGTGCTCGCCAACCGATGCAAGCCAATGCATCACCAGCATAAACGTCAGTGTGGCGGTACCCGAGCCAGCATCGATAAGCCTCCTCGGGGCCAGCCTCCTGGGCTTCCTTGGTCTCGTGCGTCGCCGTCGTTGAAGGCGCAGGCGCGATTCTGGCTACAGCCGGGACTCGGCGCGAATAACGTCGAGGTTCGTCAGGCTTGGCCCCGAACGGGTGGGCGCACGTCGCCCGGTGATGCGTCGAACGTTTCGGCGAAAGCGCGATAGAACACAGACAGGCTGTTGAAACCCCACCCGAATGCCACGTCGGCCACCGATCGACCGACGCCCATAGGCCCCGACAGGGTCGCCCGGCAAGCCTCCAGCCGTTGATGCAGGACATGCCGGGTGAACCTGTCGTTGCTTGCCTGGAACAGCAGATGGATTTGCCGCACCGACATGCCGAACGCCGCCGCGACGCCGCGTGGATCAAGCAGGGGATCGGACAGGGGCTGACGAACGTGGCGCTTGACGATCAGCAGCCGTGCCGTACGCGTCGCATCGCGCCCCGCAGGCTCGCCCTCGTCGGATGTACCGCATGCCAGCGCGACCAGTCCCACGATGCTGCCAAGGGCAGCCTCGGCGACGTGATCGTCAAGCCGGGGCAGTTGCACGAAAGCGGCATCAAGGCTGACGCTGAGCAGGGCAGCAAGCGGCGTGCCCTTCGGAAGATGTCGGGCCTGTGTCAACTCCCGGCCCGCGATCAACGGCCCGAGCACGGATTTTGGGATTATCAGGGTGCGAAACCCGACATCGGTTGCAGTACCGCGGTAGCACTGGTCCAAGGGAACGATGCAGACGTCGCCCGCCTCGACCTCGAATTCGTCCGGCCCAAGGCGATGGTGCTGGCGGGCGGACGTTGCCAGATACGCCAGAACCCCATCGCAGTCCGCACGGGCCAGGTCGCTGCCCGTTCTTTCCATGTGGCCGTGCGAGCCGTTCATTTCCGCAAACGCGAACTGTCCGACAACCCGGACATCCAGGCTGGCTTTGAACGACGACGTGTCCGCAATCAGATCGGGGGTGATATGGAGAAGCGGCTGGCATACCGCATCGTGCCAGAATTCAAAGCGCTTCGATTCCTCAAGGTCTTCCGTGCGGAGTTGGAAGTGCATTCCGTTCGCTTTCACGGACGCATCCGTCGGAGACGACATTACGCCACAAATCATTGCAGGATAAAGTAATATTGCCAGGCTTGACGCCTTGCTTCCGCCGCCACAGCCTGCCGGCAAGCAATAGCGGGAGGGAGCGGCCATGGGCGATATCGTTGTGCTGGCGAGTGGATTGGGCTTTCCTGAAGGTCCGGTGGCCATGCCGGATGGGTCCGTCATCCTGGGCGAGATCTCGGCCGGCCGTGTCACGCGTGTTGCCCCTGATGGTGGCAAATCGGAAATCGGCCATGCCGGCGGCGGCCCCAACGGCATCGCGGTCGGGCCGGACGGCGCGCTGTACGTGTGCAACAACGGCGGCAACGCCTATGCTGGCGGCGGCTTCCTTTCAACCGGCCCGGCTGCGGACTACGCTGGCGGCTCGATCCAGCGCATCGACCTCGCGACCAGCGAAACCCGCACACTTTATAGCCACGTGGACGGACACAGGCTGTCGGCACCGAACGACATCGTGTTCGATGCGCACGGCGGCTTCTACTTCACCGATCTCGGCAAGCGCCGCGACCGCGACCGCGACCATGGCGGGCTGTACTATGCGCTGCCAGATGGCTCGAAGATCACTGAGATCGCCTATCCGATCGTGACACCGAACGGTATCGGACTGTCACCCGACGGCTGTGTGGTCTATGTCGCCGATACCGAGACCTCCCGTCTGTATGCCTACGACATCGAGGCGCCGGGCGTCGTTCGCCACAACCCGTTTCCGGCCCCCAACGGCGGCCGGCTGGTCTGTGGCCTGCCAGGATTCCAGCGCTTCGACAGCCTGGCGGTGGAAGCCTCCGGCAACATCTGCGTCGCCACCCTGATCACCGGCCACATCACGGTGATCGCACCCGATGGGGCCGTGGTGCGCCAGGTCAAGATGCCCGACGTGTATCCGACCAACATCTGCTTCGGCGGCCCGGATCGCAAAACCGCCTTTATTACTTTGTCCGGCGTCGGCCAGCTGGTGCGGATGGAGTGGCCGGAACCCGGGCTGAAACTAAACTTCGGATAGGTCTGTCCTTGAACGGTTATGGCCCGGAGCACCGCTCCGCGCCTGCAGAAAGGAGCGATGCGGATGTATCCTGGCGCACATGCCACGGTTCGCGCGGAGCAGGCGGCGATCATCATGGCCGCCTCCGGCGAGGTCGTGACCTATCGGGAACTCGAGGCGCGCTCCAACCGGCTGGCCCATCTGCTTCGCGAGCAAGGCCTTCAGCGCCTCGATCATTATGCGATCTTCATGGAGAACAATGCCCGATACGTGGAGGCTTGCGCCGCCGGTGAGCGCGCGGGGCTCTATTACACTTGTGTCAACTCGTATCTCACGCCAAACGAGCTCGCCTACATCCTGCAAAACAGCCAATCGAAGGTGCTGATCACGTCGCAGGCGAAACGCGAGGTGGCGCTGGCCGCGTTGCGCCAATGCCCGGCTATTGCATTGTGCCTGATTGCCGATGGGCCTGGGGATGGCCCAACCATTCTGAACCTCGACGAAGCGACCGCCGCCTGTGCCGAAACGCCGATCGCCGACGAGTCGCTGGGCACCGCGATGCTGTATTCCTCGGGCACCACGGGCCGGCCGAAGGGCGTGCTGCGGCCGCTGCCGCACCAGCCGCCATCCCAGCCGCTGCCGGCCTATGATCTTTTCAACAAGGTCTGGCGCTACCGGGAGGGCCTGACCTACCTGTCGCCGGCACCCTTGTATCACGCGGCACCGCACGCTGCGGTCAGCCTCGTGATCCGCAACGGCGGCACCGCGATCATCATGGAACGCTTCGATCCGGAACAATACCTGCGGCTTGTCGAGCAATACCGGGTGACTCACAGCCAATTGGTGCCGACGATGTTCTCGCGCCTGCTGAAATTGCCCGACGAGGTGCGCCACCGCCACGATTTATCGTCGCTTGAGATTGCCATCCATGCCGCGGCGCCGTGTCCGGTCCAGGTCAAGGAACAGATGATCGGCTGGTGGGGGCCGATCATCCATGAATATTACGGCTCGACGGAAGCGATGGGCCTGACCGTCTGCGACAGCGCCGAGTGGCTGGCCCACAAGGGAACAGTGGGACGGACGGTGTTCGGCGAGCTGCACATCCTTGACGACGACATGCGGCCGGTGGCGACGGGAACCGTGGGCACGGTCTGGTTCAAGCTCGGATCGCAATTCGAGTATTTCAACGACGCGGCCAAAACGTCCGAGGTGCTGTCCTGCGATCGCACGATGGGAACGGCGGGCGATGTTGGATACATCGACGCCGATGATTACCTTCATCTGACTGACCGCGTGACGTTCATGATCATCTCCGGCGGCGTCAACATCTATCCCCAGGAATGCGAGGACCTGCTGATCACCCACCCCAAGGTCGCCGACGCCGCGGTGTTCGGCGTGCCGGATCCCGACCTTGGCGAGGTGGTCAAAGCCGCCATCCAGCTGATGCCGGGCATCGTTGCCGGACTCGAGATGGAGGCCGAGCTGATCGCCTACTGCGGCCGGCACCTAGCGCGCCAGAAGGTGCCGCGCTCGATCGACTTCGAGATCGAACTGCCACGCTTGCCGACCGGGAAGCTGTACAAGCGCATCCTGCGCGACCGCTACTGGGCGGACAAGGCAAGCTGGATCATCTGATTGGCTCGAAATCCCGGCATCCAGCGGTCACGCCGTCAAGGAACCAGTCCAGCACCGCCGTGTTCTCGTCGCGCGGATAGGTATGGGCGAGATCGGCGATTTCGCGGTAGGTGACGCGGGCTCCGGCATCCGATAGGGACCGCCCCGCGTCGCGCGCCATCGCCACCGGAAACATCCAGTCCAGCGCGCCATGCACCAGGCAGATCGGAAGGCCGGCCAGCCGCGACGGCTCGCTCATGCCGATCAGCATCGGATGGAAGCTGGCGGCGAACGGCGCCAGATGGGTGAACGGCGAAGCCTCGTTCAACCCAGCGAGCAGGGTGAAGGTGCCGCCGTCGCTCATCCCGGTCAGCAGCAGCCGGTGGGCGGCGACATTCCAGCCCTGCCTCACGAACTCCAGCATGCGTTCGATGTTGGCGCGATCGACGTCCTCGGCCATCAGCGACCAGGTGTCGCCGATCGCGGTCGGGGCCAGCACGATCAGCCCGCGGGTGCGGGCCTCGCGCACCCAGCTCCATAGGAAGGCTCGGCCATGCCCGCTGCCGCCATGCAGCGCCACCACCATCGGACAGGGAATATGCGGATCGTAGGTTTCGGGCACATACAGCGAAAAACCGCCGCGCGAGGCGAAATCGTTGCTGAAATGGATGACGCCTGTATCCGGGCGCTCCGGATCGGCGTCGGCCAGACGAGAGATCAGGACGGCGTCCCCGCGCGCTGCCGGCTCCAGGAAGAACCTCGAGATCGCCGGCATGTGGGCGGCGATTGGGTACAGCGCCTCGACGGCACGCGGGTATTGCCGTAGCGCGCGGAACACCTCCCACGCGCCATGGTCCGAGGCTGCGGCGCCGCGCAGCCCAGCGACCACCGACAAAGCCAGTCCCGCCGTGGTTTCGACCTGGCCGTAAAATGATGCCAGTTCCGGGAGGTGGCCGGCAGACCGGAACGTGGCTAATGCCGTGCGCAGGTCGTCGTCGCAGGAGCCCAGCGCCGGTCCCACCGCATCGAGCCGCGCGGGGTGAAAATGCCGCGCCATGGCCGCTATCGTTTCCAGCGCTATGAGCAGCGGCGAGACAATCGGGGTCGCTGCCAGGAATTCGCGGTCATCGTGCATGGGTCTCTCCGTCGCCTGGTGCCATTGGCAGCGCGACGATGATACGGCAGCCTAGGCACAACATCGCCGCGTGGAAAAGATCGCGGCCACCATAACCCGGGGAGACGCCATGAAACTCGGCCTTTCGATCGGCTATTCAAAGGCGCGGCTCGACGTTCCCGTGGCGCTGATCCAGCGTGCCGAGGAGCTCGGCTACGACAGCGTCTGGACCGCCGAGGCCTACGGGTCGGATGCCGTCACACCGCTCGCCTATCTGGCCGCGATGACACGGAAAATAAAGCTCGGCACCGGGATCATGCAGCTTGCCGCGCGCACCGCGGCCAACGCCGCGATGTCGGCAGCGACGGTGGACGCGTTAGCTGGCGGCGGCCGGTTCATCGCCGGCCTCGGCGTATCCGGCCCGCAGATCGTCGAGGGCTGGTATGGCGAGCCCTGGGGCCGGCCCTATTATCGGCTGAAGGACTACGTCGCGATCATGCGCAAGATCTTCGCGCGCGAGGCGCCGGTGGTGCATGAAGGGCGGGAGATCAGCCTGCCCTATAAAGGCGAAGGCGCCATGGGAGTTGGAAAACCGCTGAAATCGATCCTGCACATGAATCCGGACATCCCGATCTATCTGGCGACCGGCAACGAGGCGACAGTCAAGCTGACCGCCGAGATCGCCGATGGCTGGCTGCCGATGGGCTTCACACCCGGCTCGCTGGCGGAGTTCATGCCCTGGCTGGAGGAGGGTTTCCGCCGAGCCGGCAACGGCAAGGGCCTGGCCAATTTCGCCATCCAGGCCTCGGTGCATGTCGAGGTTGACGACGACGTGTCGGCGACGCTGGCGCGGCTGAAGCCGGAGGTCGCGTTGTACGTCGGCGGGATGGGCCACCGCGACAAGAACTTCCACAAGGACATGATGATCCGGCGCGGTTTTGCCGAAGCGGCCGAGCGCGTGCAGGAGCTTTATCTTGCCGGCTGCAAGCAGGAGGCGACCGACGCGGTACCTGATGAATGGATCGACATGAAGTCGCTGGTTGGCCCGCCGGCACGCATAAGGCAGCGTTTTCGCGCCTGGGAGGATTCTGGCGCCACCAGCCTGACCGTGCGCTCGCGTCAGCCCGAGGCGATCGAGGTGATGGCCCAGGCGGCACGCCTGAACTGAGGAGAAGAAGATGAAGATCGTCGATGCCCAGGTCCACATCTGGTCGAGTGGCACGCCAAGCGGCCACCATCGGCAGGTTTCGAGCTTCACGGTGGAGGAGTTGCTGGCCGAGATGGCAGACGCCGGAGTCGATGCCGCGTTGCTGCATCCGCCGATCAGCTGGGACCCGAATTCGAACGCGCAGTCGATTGAGGCCACGCGGCGCTATCCCGGAAAATTCGCCATCCTTGGCCAGATTCCGCTGGACCGCCCGGAATGCCGCGATCTGATCCAAAGCTGGAAGCAGCAGCCCGGCATGCTCGGGCTGCGCTACGCACTGGTCCTGCCCGAGCAGCGGACCTGGCATGAGGACGGAACGATGGACTGGCTGTGGCCGGCGGCCGAGCGCGCCGGATTGCCGGTGGCGACGATGGCGGGGCGATTTCTGCCGACGTTCCGCCGCATCGCGGAGCGCCATCCAGGCCTTCGGCTGATCATCGACCATGTCGGGTTGATCCGCGCCGAACAGGATGAAGCGGCATTCGGCAACCTCGATGAACTGCTTGCACTGGCCTCGTTGCCGAACGTCGCGATCAAGGCCACAGGCGCGCCCGGCTACTCGACGCACGCCTATCCGTTCCGCAACCTGCATGACGGATTGCACCGCATCTTCGACGCATTCGGGCCGGATCGGTTCTTCTGGGGCACCGACATCACCCGGATGCCGTGCAGCTACCGCCGGTGCGTGACGATGTTCACCGAGGAGCTGCCGTGGCTTGCCGGCCGCGACCTGGAACGCGTGATGGGCGGCGCGCTGTGCAGCTGGATCGGCTGGAAGCTGGCTTGATGCCAAATGGATCGGAAGTTGGAGGTCCGGGCCGGAATCGAACCGGCATTCGAGGATTTGCAGTCCTCTGCATCACCACTCTGCCACCGGACCTTACCGAGTGGGCCGCTATATCCGCCGCCGGCGGCATCAGGGTCAAGGGCGCTCATGCAGGCTCGCCAGGCCAAGTCCCTTGGCGGACCGCTTCCGCCGCCTCTATAAGCGCGACATAGATGTTGCCGGGACACGCCAGCCATGACTGCAAGCCCAAGGGCCGATGCCATAACAATGGCTCCTCAGCCAGCCAACGAGCTGTTGACTGCCCGGTTGGAGGAAGCTGGTTCCAGCTTTGAGACTGCGCGTAACAACATGGTCGACAGCCAGGTCCGTCCGAACAAGGTCAACGATCCGCGCATCCTGGACGCCATGCGTCGCATCCCGCGCGAAAACTTCCTGCCGGCCGACCTTTCCACACGCGCCTACAGCGACGATGACGTGCCGCTTGGCGGATCGATCGCGGGAGCGAGTGGCCGCTATCTGACCTCGCCGATGGTGATCGCGCGGCTGATCCAGCTTGGCAGGGTGCAACCTGGCGAAAAGGTGCTGGTGGTCGCGGCCGGGTCGGGCTACGGCGCCGCCCTGATCGCCGCCTGCGGCGGCGTCGTGTTCGCCCTTGAGGACAATCCTGCCTTGGCGGAACTTGCAACCAAGGCGCTGGCGGCTTCGTTCGGCGCCGTCGTCGTCACCGGGCCCTTGGCCGAGGGATGGCCCGGCGCCGCGCCGTACGACCTGATCCTGATCGAGGGTGCGGTGCGTGAAATACCCGCGGTGATCGCTGCCCAGCTGCACCCGCAGAAGGGCCGGCTTATTACCGTGCATCAGCTTGGCGGGCCGGCCATGCCGAACAACGGCGCGTCCCGCCATGGTGTCGGCCAGGCGGTTCTGGCCGAGCGCACCGCCGCCGGCTTGCGCGCGCAGCCGGCGTTTGATTGCGCGGCGCCGCTGATTGCTGCCCTGCTGCCGCCGCCGGCGTTCGTCTTCTGACCGGCCGCCTGACGGCATCGGAAACGATCCGTTCGATCCCCTCACCTAAATCGGTGGCGTCGCTATGCGTGTTGTGGCACATCACGACGCTCACGGCTCCGTCATGCCGAATGTCGTCCAGCGTGAAACCACGCGTGCAACAGAGGAAAGCTCCGCAATGCGGCTGCGTCACGTTCTTGCCTCGGGCATCGAACTGATCCTGGGTCTGTCCACCGTGCTGGTGCCGGCGGCACCTGGTGTCGCCCAACCGATCCCTCAGGCGCTTACCCAGGCGGCTTCCCGGTCGGGCGCCCAGGCAGCTGGCAACCAGGCGGTTGGTAAGTCGTCCGAGGTCACGCTCAGCAACAATGCCGGATCAAATTCGGTCGGCAGCTCCACCGTGCGCACCCTGGCCGATGCCTTGGCGGCATCCTATGCCAACAACCCGGCCCTGCAGGCAGAGCGCGCCCGGTTGCGGTCAACCGATGAAGGCGTCCCCCAGGCGCTGGCCGGATGGCGGCCGCAGGTGACGTTCTCCGGCACGGCGGGTTACGGCGATGGCTACTCGCGTCAATACCTCACGACCACCGGCCGCGGCATCAACACCGCCGTCCAGACCGATCGCCTTATCGCCACGGCAAGCGCTGGCCTTACCCAACCGCTGTATCGCGGCGGGCGAACGCGGGCCACCACCAACCAGGCCGAAAACCGTGTGATGGCGGAGCGCGCGCGATTGATCGCGCAGGAGCAGCAGGCATTCACCGATACCGTCAACGCCTATGTCAGCCTGATCCAGTCGCAGCAGCTGCTGACCTTGCAGACCAACAACGAGCAGGTGCTGTCGCGTCAGCTGCAAGCCACCAACGATCGATTCCGCGTCGGCGAGATCACCCGCACCGACGTGGCACAGGCGGAGGCGGCGCTGGCAGGCGCGACAGCGAGCCGCGAAAATGCGGCCGGCAACCTGCAGATTTCACGTTCCCAGTTCGTTCGTGCCGTCGGCACGATCCCGCCTGGCAATCTGGTCGAACCGCAGCCGCTCAGTTTGCCTGTCAGGAACCAGATCGAGGCGGCCAACCTGGCACTCGCCAACAACCCGAACGTCATTGCCGCGATGTTTGACGACGCGGCGGCAAAGGATCAGGTCGATGTCGCGTTCAGCGCCCTGCTGCCGCAGCTCAGCCTGCAGAGCCAGATATTCCAGCAGCAAAATTCCGGTGTCGGCCACAGCGCCACCAACGGCTATCAGATCGTCGCCGGCCTGACGGTGCCGCTTTATCAGGGCGGCAGCGAGTATTCGGCAATTCGCCAGGCCCGGCAGTCGCAGCAGCAAAGCCATAAGCTGGTCGATGACGCCCGACGCAACGCCGTGCAGCAATCGGTGCAGGCATGGGAAACGCTGGTTTCGACGCGTGCCACAGTGCAGAGCCTGCAAGCTCAGATACGGGCCAACGTGATCGCCGTTGAAGGCGTGCAACGCGAAGCCATCGTCGGCAGCCGCACCACGCTCGACGTGCTAAACGCGCAGCAGACCTTGCTGGCATCGCAGGTTACCCTGATCACCAACCTAGCGACGCTGATCAACAACTCCTACGCCGTCGCCGGCGCGATCGGGCGGCTGACCGCACAGGACCTCAAGCTGTCCGTGCCGCTGTATGACGAGACCGCGTACTACAACGTTGTCCGCAATAAGTGGGCGGGCACCGGGGATTATGCGGCCGACCAGCCTGGTCGGTGAGTCCCTTCATCCCTGTCGCTGCCATCAGCGAGTGCTTGATGAGGTTGGGATGGCTGGACGCGGCCTTTTCTTGTAGTTACCCGTTTCGTCTCCTCACTCCAAGGCAAGCATGACCGCAGCAGAACCCACCAAGGCAACCTCCGACGACCCGGCGAGCGCCGATCCGTCAATGGAGGATATACTCGCCTCCATCCGCCGTATTCTTAGCGAGGATGAGGCGAATGGCGACGCGGTCCCCGGCAAGGATGCTTCGCAGTCCGCCCCAGCCGGTTCGGTTCATGTCCCCGCGTCCGACACGTTGATCCTGGACGCTTCAATGATGGTTTTGGACCCTGATCGATCGTCCACCCCTGCCGCTGCCCTGCCAACCCACCCCTCGGTGCCAACAATGAACACGCAGACTCCGGAACAGCCGATTGCGACCGAGCCGGCCGATACCACGCTCGTGGCGCCAAGCGTTGCCGCGGCCGCAGCTTCCTCGATCGGCAGCATGGTGCGCGGCATCACGGCCGACCGTGCCGTGCAGGTCCACTCCGGCGGGCCAACGCTCGACGAGATCGTGCGTGAAGAATTGCGACCGCTTCTCAAGCAATGGCTGGACACCCATCTGCCGGGCATGGTCGAGCGACTGGTCCGGGTGGAGCTTGAACGGGTCATCAGCCGCGCCGGTCCTTGACGCGAAGTGGACTGGGGGCGGCTCTGTCCCCCGGACTGATTTACCGACAGGAGCAGCCCACGGCGAGCGCTACTCCAGTGCTTGAAGGTTGGGCGGGATCTGCGGCGCGGCGGCGTGCTTCATGCCCGATAGCTGGATAAAGAAGATGTTGAACAAATCCCTCACCCCGGAAGAGACCGAAAGCCGCCTATACCAGGTCTGGGAAAACTCAGGCGCCTTCGCCGCCGATCCAGAGTCGAACGCCGTGCCTTTCACCATCATGATTCCGCCGCCGAACGTCACCGGCACCCTGCATACCGGCCATGCATTGACCTTCACCATCCAGGACACGCTGGTCAGGTGGCGCCGCATGCAGGGCCGTGACGTTCTCTGGCAGCCTGGAACCGACCACGCCGGGATCGCGACACAGATGGTGGTGGAGCGGCTGCTCGCCGACCAAGGCATCACCCGCCAATTGCTCGGCCGCGAGAAGTTCCTGGATGCGGTCTGGCAGTGGAAGACCGAATCCGGCGGCAACATCACCCGTCAGCTGCGCCGCCTCGGCGCCTCGCTCGATTGGCCGCGCGAGCGCTTCACCATGGATGAAGGCCTGTCCGTCGCGGTGCGCGAGGTGTTCGTCACCCTGTATCGCCAGGGCCTGATCTACCGCGACAACCGGCTGGTCAACTGGGACCCAAAGTTCCAGTCGGCGATTTCCGACCTTGAGGTCGAGAATCGAGAAATCCGCGGCAGTCTGTGGCACATCACCTATCCGATCGCCGGCGCGCCCGGCCGGCTCATCACCGTCGCCACCACCCGCCCCGAGACGATGCTCGGTGACACCGCGATCGCCGTGCATCCCGATCATCCGGTGCTGGCATCGATGATCGGCAAGTTCGCGATCTTGCCGATCGTCGGCCGGCGCATCCCGATCATCGCCGACAGCTACGCCGATCCCGAAAAAGGCACCGGCGCCGTCAAGATAACGCCGGCGCACGATTTCAATGATTTTTTGGTGGGCCAGCGTCACGACTTGCCTAAACCCTCGATCTTCGATCGCGAGGCACGGATTACCCTTGCCGAGATCGAGGCCGAAATACGCGACGTGCCCGGCATTGCCGAGCCGGAATTTGTTCGTTCGCTGGCCGGGATGGACCGTTTTGCGGCACGAAAGAGGATCGTCGCTGAGCTAGAGCGGCTCGAACTGCTGCCTCTCACCGAGCCGCATACATACCAGGTGCCGCATGGCGATCGGTCCGGCGTGCCGATCGAGCCGCTGATGACGGTGCAGTGGTACTGCAACGCCGCCGAACTGGCCAAGCCGGCGATCGCCGCGGTCGAGTCCGGCCGTACCGAGTTCGTGCCGAAGCAATGGGAGAACACCTTCTTCGCCTGGATGCGCGATATTCAGCCTTGGTGCATCAGCCGGCAGTTATGGTGGGGTCATCGCATCCCGGCCTGGTACGGCCCGGATGGCTACGTGTTCGTCGAACGCACCGAGCAGGAAGCCATCGTCGCGGCCCGAATTAGATATGGTCGGGACGAGACCATAATCCGCGACGACGACGTGCTCGACACCTGGTTCAGCTCCGCCCTGTGGCCGTTTTCCACCCTCGGCTGGCCTGAGCAAACGCCGGAACTGAAGCGTTACTATCCCGGTGACGTGCTGGTGACCGGGTTCGACATCATCTTTTTCTGGGTTGCCCGGATGATGATGATGGGCTTGCACTTCATGGGCGATGTGCCTTTTCGGAAGATCTACATCCATGGGCTGGTGCGCGACGAGCGCGGCCAGAAGATGTCGAAATCGAAAGGCAACGCGCTCGACCCGTTGGACCTGGTCGACAAATACGGCGCCGACGCGCTGCGTTTTTCGATATGCGCGCTGACCGGGCCTGGACGCGACGTGAAACTCAGCCCGGCACGGGTGGAGAGCTACCGGAGTTTCGTCACCAAGCTTTGGAACGTGTCTCGATTCTGCGAGATGAACGCCGTGGCGCCCGATCCTTTGTTCGATCCGGCAATGGCAAAGCTTCCTTTGAACCGCTGGATACTGGACGCCGCTAATGCCGCCACCGCGGAGTGCACGCAGGCGCTGGAGGCGTTCCGGTTCGACGACTACGCCGCGGCCGGATACCGCTTCACCTGGAACCTGTTCTGCGACTGGTTCGTCGAGTTCGCCAAGCCGATCCTCTACGACAGCGTTTCGGACGCCGCCCATGAGGTCCGCCAGACCGCCGCCCACGTGCTCGGCACGATCCTGCGGCTGCTGCATCCGGTGATGCCGTTTGTCACCGAGGAAATCTGGCACAGCTTCGGCTTTGGCGAGGAAGGCAGCCTGATCACCAGCGCCTGGCCTGAAGCCGTTGCGGTATGGGATGCCAAGGCGGCGCACGAGGAACTCGATTGGGTGATTCGGCTGATCACCGAGGTTCGCACAATACGCGCTGAGATGAACGTGCCGCCCACGACCCTGGCCCCGATCCTGCTCGCCGGTGCATCGCCCGCGACTTTGGCCGTCGCCGAACGCTGGATCGACCCGATCCGCCGCCTGGCCCGCGCCACCGGCGTCACTCTGCTAGAGAGCGATATCCCTCGCGCATCGGCGCAGATCATGCTTGGCGAGACGACAATCGTGTTGCCGCTGGCTGACCTGATCGACCTCGACGCTGAACGCCAGCGCCTGTCCAAAGACCGGGTCAAGGCGGAACAGGAGGTTGCCTCGGTATCTAGGAAACTTGAAAACCCGGATTTCGTGGCGCGCGCCAAGGAGGAGGTGGTGGAAGAAAACCGCACTCGCCTGCGCACGGCGCAGAATGAACTTGTCCGGCTCGACGCCGCGTTGGCACGTGTGGCCTAGATCAGCCCGGGACAGCAGGCGAGCGTCGATCAGTCCAGCCGCCGCTTCAGCCCAGCTCGATCACGACAGGCACATGATCCGAGGGCTGCTCCGCTCCTCGCTCGGTCCGATCCGGCATCGCCGAGACCATTCGCTCGGCCAGATCGGCCGACAGCAGCGCATGGTCAATGCGCAGGCCGCGATCGCGCGGCCAGGCGCCGGCCTGGTAATCCCAGAAAGTGTATATCGGCCCAGCTGGTTGCACAGCCCGGACCGCGTCGGTCAGCCCGAGATAGATCATGCGCCGGTAACGCGCACGGGTTTCAGGGCGTACTAGCGCATCAGTCGCCGATAGGGTGCCGGGTGCAAAATCGACGTCCTCCGGGCAGACATTGTAATCGCCAAGCAGCATCGTCGGTGTATCGGCGTCCAGCAATGCCGCCGCCCGGTCGGCCAGCAATTCCATCCAGGCCAGCTTGTAGGCGTAGCCCGCCTCGCCTCCTGAATTGCCGTTCGGCAGATAGAGCCCACCAACCGCGACGCCTTCGGTGCGGACCTCGACATAGCGCGACTGGGTGTCGTCTGCCGGCAGGCCCGGCAAGGATCGGTGGGTCACCTCGATCGGAATGCGGGAGAGAACCGCGACACCGTTGTAGGATTTCTGCCCGACGATCTCACAGCGATAACCCAGCGCCTCAAATGTCAACGCCGGAAATTGCGCCGCCTCACATTTGATCTCCTGCAGGAACAGCAGTTCCGGCTGCACCCGGGCGAGCCATCGCGCGACGTGACCCTCACGGGACCGCACCGAGTTGACATTCCACGTCGCGATCTTCATCGCGGCAAACCGGAAATCAATCTACCGAGAAGCTGGTGCCGCAGCCGCAGGCCGAGGTCGCGTTCGGGTTACGGACGGCAAAATGGGCGCCCATCAGCTCGTCGGTATAGTCCAGCTCCGACCCGGCCAGCAGATTGAGGCTGGCGCTGTCGACCAGCACCCGGGCGCCGGCGCGCTCGATCACCAGGTCATCGTCCCGCCGCGTATCGTCCAGCTCGAAGCGATACTGGAAGCCGCTGCATCCGCCGGCGAGCACGGCGACGCGCAACCCAGTAGGCCGCCCTTCGGCGGCCACGATTTCGGCAATGCGGATGGCGGCGCGCTCACTGACGCCGAAAACCGCCTCAGACTCGGATGGGAAAGGCGTTTGCATGTCCATACCGTCCAACATAAGCGCTTACGCCGCCGATTTGAAGTGCGTGAAACATTGATGCCATAGGGGTGCAGGTATAAGTCCTGCCGATGACCCCGACGAGTTATGAACTCCCACCCGAGGCCGCCAAGCACGGCGCGTGGAAAGCTCCCTCGCCGTGGTCGGTCGATGTGGCGGCCAGCCGCGGCCGCCTGCATCCGGAACCTGAAAGCCCGACCCGGTCGCCCTGGCAACGCGACCGCGACCGCATCGTGCACTGCGCGGCCTTTCGAAAGCTGCAATATAAGACGCAGGTCTTCGTCAACCATGAGGGCGATTTCTTCCGCACCCGATTGACCCACAGCCTGGAGGTGGCACAGATCGCGCGCTCGGTCGCGCGCCAGCTTGCGGTCGACGAAGACCTCGCTGAGGCGCTCGCGCTGGCCCATGATCTCGGCCATCCGCCGTTCGGCCACGCCGGCGAGGAGGCGTTGAGCCTGGCCATGAAGCCGTTCCACGGCTTCAACCACAACGCCCAGTCGCTGCGAGTGGTGACGTTGCTGGAGGGCAGCTACGCCGCTTTCGACGGCTTGAACCTGACTTGGGAAACGCTGGAGGGCCTGGCCAAGCATAACGGCCCGT
Organism: Acetobacteraceae bacterium; assembly: GCA_025356735.1. GTDB lineage: Bacteria > Pseudomonadota > Alphaproteobacteria > Acetobacterales > Acetobacteraceae > PALSA-911. Next base: position 17,344 of record JANXRT010000332.1, read on the forward strand.
TGCGCCATCCGCCGCCCTATATCGCCGAGTATGATGCCCGCCATCGGCTGGATTTGGCGACCCATGCCGGCGTCGAGGCGCAGATTGCCGCCCTTTCGGACGATATCGCCTACCACTCGCACGACCTCGACGATGGCGTTCGTGCCGGACTGTTCGGCCCGGAGGAGATTTCCCATCTGCCGATCGTCGGTGAGGCGCTGGCCGAGGCAAGGCGGTCCAGCCTCGATGTGCCGCCGCCGCGGTTGCGCCACGAGACCATCCGCCGCGTGATCGACGTGATGGTGACCGACCTCCTGGCGGAGACCGGCCGCCGGCTTGGCAAGCTTGATCCCGCCGACAGCCAGGCGGTGCGCCGGGCCAGGAACCCGGTGGTGGCGTTCAGCCCGCCGGTCGCCGAGGCCAACCGGGTGATCAAAGAGTTCCTGTTCGCGCGCATGTACCGGCACTGGAAGGTCAAGCGGATGACGACCAAGGCAACACGGCTGACCGGCGAGCTGTTTGCGGCGTTGCATGGCGATACCAGCCTGCTACCCGATGACTGGCGCGCTCGCGCCGGAGAGCCGGGTACCGCGCGCGCCGCCGGCACGGTGTGCGACTATATCGCCGGCATGACCGACCGCTTCGCCATGGACGAGCATCGCCGCCTCACCGACTTGTCCGTTTCAGGCTGAAAGTTTCTAGATGACTAATGATATTTTCTCCGACGCACGCGAGTGGGTGTTGGCTGCAATGGTGACGCTCGGTTTACTCGACAAGCTAAACTCGGAAATATCGACGCGGATCACAGTCGGGCCGACGCGTGATCCGGCACATGGTGACATCACAACAAATGCTGCGATGGTCCTGGGAACTTACCATAACAAGGATAAACGCGTCGCCGCGGCGGAACTGGCAGGACAGCTTTCCACCCGGGATGAAATAGCCAGCGCCGAAGCTGCCGGTCCCGGCTTTATCAATATTCGTCTGAACTCCGAGATACTGCGTGCCGTACTGCCCACCGTGCTCGCGAACGGCGCCGGCTACGGCGATTCGCGGGTCGGCGCGAGGGTCACCGTCAACATCGAATACGTGTCCGCCAACCCGACCGGCCCGGTGCATGTCGGACATTGCCGTGGCGCCGTGGTCGGCGACGCCCTGGCCAACCTGCTGACCAAGGCCGGCTTCGCCGTCACCAAGGAATACTACGTCAACGTCCGACATGCACCGGGCCGGTCGGGTTGGCGGACACGTATTCGATGTTGACGGTGACCCTCGCGCCGACCCGCGA
>JANXRT010000378.1 GCA_025356735.1 Acetobacteraceae bacterium
GAGCGTGCCGTCCGGCAGCGCGTCCGGCCGGTAGCGGCGAACCGACCGGTGGCCGATCAGGGTCTTCAGCGTCGAATTCCACAAGTCCGCGTTGGGCCGAGGCTGGCCCGGATCACGGTAGCGCAGGCGGAACAGTTCGTCCTGAGCGGCAGGTTCGACAATGGCGGCGGTATCGGGCACGAACGTCTCCGGATCGGGGCGCCCAACATCCCGCACCTTCCGCCCGCCGGCAACCGAGGCAATCCGATGCCCAAGCAAATCCGCCTCAACGCCTTCGACATGAACTGCGTCAGCCACATCCAGCACGGCATGTGGGTCCACCCGCGCGACCGTTCGGCCGAATACACCGAACTCGATCATTGGGTCGATCTGGCCAAGACGCTGGAACGCGGGCTCTTCGACGGCCTGTTCCTGGCCGACATCATCGGCGTGTATGACGTGTTCGGCGGCGGCCCCGATGCCTCGATCCGCGGCGGCATCCAGATCCCGGTCAACGACCCAACCCTGCTAGTGCCGGCCATGGCGCACGCCACGAAACACCTTGGCTTCGGCGTCACCGCCAATCTTACCTATGAGCAGCCCTACACCTTCGCCCGCCGGTTCTCGACGCTCGACCACCTGACGCGCGGGCGCATCGGCTGGAACATCGTCACCGGCTATCTCGACAGCGGCGCGCGGGGGATGGGCGGCGAGCGGCTGATCGAGCACGACAACCGCTACGACATCGCCGACGAGTTCATGGAGGTCTGCTACAAGCTGTGGGAGGGCAGCTGGGAAGACGGCGCCGTGCTGCGCGATAAATCCCGGCGCATCTATGCCGACCCGGCCCGCATCCACGCGGTCAGGCACGAGGGCGCGCACTACAGGGTCGATGCCATCCACATGAGCGAGCCCAGCCCGCAACGCACGCCGGTGCTGTATCAGGCCGGCGCCTCGACCCGCGGGCGGCAATTTGCCTCCACCCACGCCGAATGCGTGTTTCTCAACAACAGCTCGATGGCCAACACGCGGGAGCTGATGGCAGACATCCGCACCGGCGCGGCGGCGCTCGGCCGCGATTCCGCCGGCGTGCTCGGCTTCGTGCAGTTCGCCGTGGTGGTCGGCGCGACCGATGCCGAGGCCCGGGATAAGCTCGAAGAATACCGGCAATACGCCAGTTCCGAGGGCGCGCTCGCCCACATGTCGGCGGTGATGGGCATCGACCTCGCGGCCTACGCGCCGGACCAGCCGATCGGCTTCGTCAAGACCGACGGCAATAACTCTCAGGTCGAGGCGATCACCACCAAGTCGGACACCGTGTTCACGGTCAACAAGCTGGTCGAGCGAATGGTGATCGGCAGCCGCAACCCGCCGCTGGTCGGCTCGCCGCAAACCATCGTCGATGCGATGGTGGACTGGATCGAACACACGGATATCGACGGCTTCAACATTTCTCGAAGTGTGGCGCCGGAATCGATGGTCGATTTCGTGGATCTGGTGATCCCGGAGTTGCAGTCGCGTGGCGTCTACAAGACCGAATATACCGAGGGCACGCTTCGGGAAAAGCTGTTTGGGGCGCCGCGGTTGGCTCGGCCGCATCCGGCGGCTGGGTGGCGTAGGACGTAAGCGCAGCATGGGGCTCTGCCCCAAACCCTGCCGGGGTAGCGCCCCGGAGCGCATCCTTGCCTGCGGCGCTACGGACGTTTAGGTCGTGATGGTAACGGGAGAGCGAAACATGCAGCCAGGAAAACGGCTTGTCGGCAAGGTCGCCATCGTATCCGGCGGCGCGTCCGGCATCGGCGCCGAAACCGCGCGGGCCTTCGCGCTGCACGGCGCCAGCGTCGTGCTGTGCGACGTGCAGGACGATCTTGGCCAGGCGGTGGCGCGTGAGATAACCGATGCCGGCGGCATCGCCGAATACCGGCCGTTGGACGTTTGCAGCGAGGATCAATGGATGGCCATCGTCGCCGCGACCGAAAAGACCTACAGGCGCATCGACATCCTGGGCAACATCGCCGGCATCTCCGGGCGCGCGGCCGGCATGACGGTCCAGCTCGGTACTATCGCCGGCGTGGCGCTGCATGAGCAGACGCTGGAGAGCTGGAACCGGATCATCGCCGTCAACGCCACCGGCACCTTCCTCGGCACCAAGAGCGTGATTCCGGCGATGCAGCGCGCCGGCGGCGGCTCGATCATCAACATCTCGTCGATCTGCGGCATCATCGGCTCGTTCGCCAACGCGGCCTATCATGCGTCGAAGGGCGCCGTGCGCATCTTCTCGAAATCGGCGGCGATCCAGTATGCCAAGGACCAGATTCGGGTGAACTCAATCCATCCCGGATTTGTCGATACGCCGATGGCGCGGCCGGGCCTGCTCGGCAACGAAAGCGGCCCGGCGCGGATGGCCGCGACGCCGCTCGGCCGGTTCGGCAAGCCGTCCGATATCGCGATGGGCTGCCTCTATCTGACCTCCGACGAGGCCGCTTGGGTGACCGGCAGCGAGCTGGTGATCGATGGCGGCATGACGGCGAACTAGGGCGCAACGATGATGGTTGGAGGATGCTACTGCGGAAACATCCGCTATGAAGTCGATGGCCGGTTGTTTCATTCGACCGTTTGCCATTGCCCTGACTGCCGACGCGTGGCGGGTGCGCCAATCGTCGCATGGTTCAGCGTGGCGTCGTCCGGACTTCGCTTCATCTCCGGCACGCCGGTTTCATTTGCCTCGAGTGCGAAGGGAACCCGCCGCTTCTGCCCGCGATGCGGCACGCCGCTGACGTTCCAGAATGCAGACCTTCCAGACGAAATCGACGTCACGACATGCAGCCTCGATGACCCCGATTCGGTCCTGCCGCTGGATCACACCAGGGTGGCGGGACGGTTGTCATGGGTCCATTTGGCCGATGGCCTTAGGAAGTATGCAGGCTTGCGATCGGATGAGTGACGGGTTTGCTTCGGCCGCCTACTGCCGCAGCCTTGCCGGGAGCGTCGTCAGGCTTTCGGGCGTGTCGAAATCCCGCAACACCGCGTCGTCGCCGATCTCAATCTCGGCGACCTGATCGGAGTACTTGCCAACCAGGAACCGGGCACCGGAATCGCCGGAGATCGCCAGGATCTCGGCGAAGAAGCGCCGATCCCATAGCATCGGGTTGCCCTGCTTGCCGTTGAACGTCGGCAGCACGATGCGGCGGCCGGCTTCGGGGTCGTAGGCCGCGATCAGCCGGTTGATCATGCGGCCGGTGACCAGCGGCATGTCGCCCAGGCAGACGATGGCGGCGGCGCACTCGGGCGGCACGGCGGCAATGCCGGCGCGCAGGCTGGCGGCCAAACCATCGCCGTAGTCGGGCGCGTGGATGAACCGGACCGGCTTGCCGGCCAGGGCGCTTTCCACATCGCCGGCCATGTGCCCGGTTACCACCAGGATGGGCCTGGCATGGCTCGACAGCACGTTGTCCACGACCCGCGCCACCATCGTCTTGCCGCCTCGGTCGGCAATCAGCAGCTTGTTGTGCGGTGCCATGCGGCGGGACCGGCCGGCGGCCAGCACGATGGCGGCGATCGTCGGCGCGCTGCGCGGTGCCGGACCGGCGCGCGCGATGGAAGGTGCGTCGGCGCGGGGCAGGGGCCGGGTGTCGGTTTCGGTCAGCAAACCGCCGACGCCCATGTTCATGATGCCGGCGGAGGTCACCGGCAGCCCGGCGAACAGCCGGGAAAATACGAAGTCGATGCCGTTCAGCTTAGGGCTGCGGGCGCACCCGGGCAGCACCAGCGCCGGGCGTGGGCCGATGCGGCCCAGACAGATGAGGTTGCCGGGATCGACCGGCATGCCGAAATGCAGGATCTCTCCACCCGCCCGGACAATGGCCGCGGGACCGACATCGCGCCGGTCGACAACCGCCGAGGCGCCGACCACCAGCAGAAGATCA
>JANXRT010000383.1 GCA_025356735.1 Acetobacteraceae bacterium
CCCGATCAGCAAATGCTCGTCCGGCCCGTGCTGCGCGCAGCCGTTGTAGCTGTGCGGAATCCACACCAGCGCCACGTCCAGCAGGTCCTGAAACACGTCGCCCGGAAGTCCGCCGGAGCTGTTTGGGATCACCTGCACGGCGCGGCCAAGCGATCTTTCCAGGCTTGCCGCCGCCCATCTCACCCAGGGATGGGCGGGGTCGGTGCGGCTCGCGTTCATCCGCACTCCAGCGTTTTCGATGATGACCTCGGCGAAGCCGTGCGCGTCCAGGTGGCGGCGCAGCGCCGGCTCGAACCCCGCCGGGTCGGTGTCCACGGTGTAGCGGATCTGGCAGTGCGCCCGCGCGTCCGGCGCCACCGCGTTGACCGGGTTGCTCGGCTCGCCCGAACTCATCGCCAGGACGATGAAGCCGTTCCAGCCGTAGATCTTCTCGGCCGCGCTCAGCCCCGGCTCGCCCCATCCCGGATCGATCTCAGGCCCACCCCCCTTTGGCCCATCCCCGCCGCCGACCGGGCAGCCGGCCAGCACGCCCCGCACGCCGGCGGGAATGCCGTTCGCCGGCAACCAGTCGCGTAGAAGTATCTTGCCGTGCCGATCGCAGATCGTGGCCAGGGCGTGCGCCAGCACCACCGCCGGATCGGCGATCAGCCCGCCCCAATGGCCGGAATGGACCCCGCCCGGCCGCAGCCGCAACGCCAGGTCGAAATGGAAGGTGCCGCGCGTGCCGGTGGCGATCGTCGGCATCCCGGGTGCCACCCGCGGCCCGTCGCTGGCGATCAGCACGTCGGCGGCGAGCCTTTCCTGATGTGCGGCCACGAACTCCCGCAGCCCGGCCGAGCCGCGTTCCTCCGCCGTCTCCAGCACGATCTTGAGATTGAAGCCGAGTTTTCCGCCACGTGCCGCCAGCACCGCCTCGAGCGCCGAAAGATTAAGCGCATGCTGGCCCTTGTTGTCGGCGGTGCCGCGGCCGTACCAGCGATCGCCCTCGGCGGCCAGAACCCAGGGATCGAGCCCTGTCCGCCACTGCTCGTCCATGCCGCGCACGGTATCGCCGTGGCCGTAGCTCAGCACCGTCGGCAAGCCGGGTGCCTCGATGCGCGCAGCCAGCAGGATCGGCCCGAACCCGGCAACCGGGTTGGCATGAATTTCAACCGCGAAACCAAGCCGCCGTAGCCAGAGCGCGACATGGTCGCCGAGATACCGCGCCAGGTCGGCCTCGTGCGTGGCTTCCTGCGACGTGCTCGGCACCGCGACCAGCCCGGCCAGCCGGGCCTGGAAGCCGCCATCGTCAAAAAACGCTAGCGCAGCGGCGATCGCCCCGGCCCGGGAGGCGGGCACCGTCAAAACCGGTCCTGTTCCTCGGGCGTGCGCAGATTAAGCGCCAGCGCGTGCAGCCCGTTCGCCAGCTCGCCCGCCAGCAGTTCGTGCACCGCGCGCGACCGCGCCACGCGGCTCTGCCCGGCGAATGTCTCCGCCACGCACAGCACGGAGAAATGCGTCTCGCCGCCCGGCCGCGCCCCGGAATGGCCGGCGTGCTGCGCGCTGTCGTCGGTGATGCGCAAGGTCATCGGCGCCAGGGCATCGCGCAGGATCGTTTCGATCCGCTGAGCGCGGCCATCGCCTGCGGGGGGCGGCGCCGGGGGTGTTTGTTCATCGTTCATGCCCCATTTATCGTCCATCGCCGGCAGCCCGCCAATCCCTGATACCTCCAAGGGCACGCCAGTTGCCAACCTGCCTCCAGGATGCCCATAAATTCTCCCGATGAACCACCGCCGCTCCCGCAGCCGGGCCTTCGCCCCGGACCCCGACGCCCCCGGCCGCACCTGCGACATGCCGGGCTGCTGCGGCATGGGCGACTATCGCGCGCCGAAATCCCGCACCACGCTGAACGACTACTGGTGGTTCTGCCTGGAGCATGTCCGCGCCTACAACGCATCCTGGGATTTCTACAAGGGCATGAGCCCCGGCGAGATCGAGACGCAGTTGCGCGCCGATACCTCCTGGCAGCGCCCGACCTGGCCGCTCGGCCATATCGGCGGCTCGGCGTGGGAGCAGGACGCGCTGCACGATCCCCTGCACATTCTCTCGGCCGGCCGGGTCAACCACGCCCATGCGGCCGGCGGCCAGCGGCCGGACGCGTTGCCGGCCGAGCTGCGGGAACCTCTGGCGACGCTTGGGCTTGATTGGCCGACGACCCTCGACGTCGTCAAATCCCGCTACAAGGAACTCGCCAAGAAGCACCATCCCGACGCCAACGGCGGCGATCGCGCGGCCGAAGAGCGGCTGAAGATCATCAATCTGGCCTATGCCGCCGTTCGCACCAAGCTGACCGCCGAGCCGCGATTGCAGGCCACCGGGTAGCGGACCACCTTACGGAAGGCGCCCAGGCTTTCGCATTACACCCGGGCGTGGTTGAATTTCGCCAAATGACAGGAAATGCTGGCTGATGAACACCGTTGCCGCCCTATCCGAAGCGCGCCCGACCTCGGCGATCAATGTGCCCGACACCACCGTCAGGGTGCGCGAAACCTTCGGCCTCAATGTCGACCAGGAGGTGCCGGCGTTCTCGGTCCGCACCGAGCACGTGCCCGACATCGACCGCGCCTACCAGTTCGACCGCGAAACCACCCTGGCGATCATCGCCGGCTTCGCCCACAACCGCCGCGTCATGATCCAGGGCTATCACGGCACCGGCAAATCGACCCATATCGAGCAGGTTGCCGCGCGGCTCAACTGGCCGTGCATTCGCGTCAACCTCGACAGCCATATCAGCCGC
>JANXRT010000402.1 GCA_025356735.1 Acetobacteraceae bacterium
GCTTGAGCACCAGCCGGTCCGTCACCGGTATCTGCAGCTCGGCGCCCGGAATGGCCGAGATCGACTGCTGGTGCAGGCTGAGGTTCCGGTCCCCGACGGTGGCGCTGAAATCATACAACCCGAGCTGAACCGGAAACAGCAGCTTGAGCGCCCACCCGTCGCGGGGCAGGTTCACCAGCGTGTTCGACAGCGGCAGGGTATAAACGTTGGCCGACAGCCCCGACAGCGAATAGCCGCCGAAACCGAGCGACGCGGCATAGACGTAGTTGACGTTGACCGTGGTGTTCTGCGGGGTCGGCGTCTGACCCGATGCCGCCTGCCCGACCAGCAGCAGGACGCCCGCCAGGGCGACGCCGGCAAGGCGACGGAACGGCACCCGGCCACCTGCTTCCATCACGCGATCATCGGCCTCCCGCCGTCGGCGCATGAACCGCGTCCCACACGACGGCCGGCCAGGCCGGTTCTAGGCTCGCGTGCCGTCGCGATCAAGTTTCGGAGAGGCTTCGCCGTCCGTGAAAAGCCCGAAAAAAGCGGGGGATAAAGATCCCCCGCCCAATACAAGATGAAAAGCGCGGTTGGGGCTCAGATCAGGTCAGCCGGCCGGCAGCAGCACCGTGTCGATCGAGAAGATCTCGCCGTTCGACTGGGCCACGTCGTAGGTCACGATGTTGGCGACGTCGCCCTTCTCGTCACGCACCACGATGTTGTTCGAGCCGTTCATCATGAACGTCAGCGTGCCGCCGGAAACGGTCTTCAGCATGGTCTTGCCGCCGCCCGCGAGGATCGCCGTGCGCAGGCTGGCGCTGTCGTGGCTGCCGGGCACGACGTGGTAGGTCAGCACCTTGGTCAGGGTCGCCTTGTTCTCGGGCTTCAGCAGCGTATCGACGGTGCCGGCCGGCAGGGCGGCGAAGGCCGCGTTGGTCGGCGCGAACACGGTGAACGGGCCGGGACCCGACAGCGTATCGACCAGGCCGGCGGCCTTGACCGCGGCCACCAGGGTGGTGTGGTCCTTCGAGTTGACGGCGTTGGCGACGATGTTCTTCGACGGATACATCGCCTGGCCACCGACCATAACGGTCTGCTCGGCGGCGGCGGAAACCTGGGTCGCGCCGAACGCCAGCGGGGCCAGCGCCAGCACGGAAAGCATCAGGCTTGAACGTTTCATCGGGGAAAACTCCTGTTCGCGGGGCGATCCATTCGATCGCTGCATCCCCTACAGGCCGGGGCGCGCGCCGGATGCAGCGTGATCTGATTTTGTTTGAAACAGGTACCAGCCCCCGATCTGCCAAGCCACCCCTATTTCCCAAGCCACCAGGATCAGCCTTTGGGAACCACGCCGGGCTGACCCTTGTGGCTTGGCAGATCCGGGTCCGGCACCGCCCAGTCAGGAGCCGAGGCCGTCCAGATGGTGGCGGTGGGCCGGCTCGCCTCGCGGTCATCCAGGGTTCCCACTCGAACCACCATCAGGTCCGGGCGGTCCGACGCCTCGCTGAACAGCGGGGTCCCGCATGCGGGGCAGAAACGGCGGCGCATGATGTTGCCGCTGTCTGCCGCGCTGACGTACTCGCTCACCTCGCCGACGAGGCTGAAGCCTGCGGTCTTGAAGATCGCGTTGATCGACGCGTTGCCGGAAGAAAGATACTGGCAGTCCCTGCACCAGCAGGCGCGCGTGGCTACCGGCGGCTGCTCAAAGCGGAAGCGGACCGCGCCACACAAGCATCCTCCGGTGACAGGCTTCATGGTCCGAACTTTTCCCGAGTTGGCATGGCCGCCTATCGTAACCCTAACGGCGCCAGGAAGTTTACCCATCACGGCACGTGCGGGACAGAAGGGCATACCCGGCGGGATGGGGAGCCGCGCGCAGCTGTCCGAGTGTCGGGCGCGCCGTATCCGCGGACGGTTCTGCGCTACCGGCGCAGCGTCAGGTGGTACCTGGCGCAAGCGCGCGGGTGCTCTACGCTGGCTGCCGCCAGCATCGAGGAGACGCCCGTCATGAAGGTCGGCCTGTTCATCAACACGCAGTTTCCCGAGGGCTTCAACGTCGCGGAGCGCATTCCCGAGATCATCGAACAAGTGCGGGCGGCGCGGGATGCCGGCTTCAGCTCGCTCTGGTTCCCGCATCACTGGCTCACCTACCCGATGCAGATGCTGCAGATCACGCCGATGATGGGGTATGTCGCCGCCCACGCATCGGGCATGACGATCGGCTCCAACATCCTGATCCTGCCGCCGCTGAACCCGATGCAGGTCGCCGAGGACTCCGCCACGCTCGACGTGCTCACCGGCGGCAACTACATCCTCGGCCTCGGGCTGGGCTACCGCCAACCGGAGTTCGACGCCTTCCGCATTCCGCTGTCGGAGCGTGCGCCGCGCTTCAACGAGGGCATCGGGCTGATAAAACGGCTGTGGACCGAGGATCGGGTCAGCCATGAAGGCCGGTTCTATTCCGTGAACGATGCCGGCATCGGGGTGAAGCCGGTGCGGATGGGCGGGCCGCCGCTGTATATCGCCGCCCAGGCGGAGGTTTCGGTGAAGCGCGCGGCGCGCATCGGCGATGCCTGGCTGATCGTCAACAGCAGCGGCCTTGGCAGCGTAGCGCCGCTGATGAAGACCTACCGCGCGGCGCTGGCCGAATACGGGCGGACGGCCCGCGAATTCCCGATCACCATCGAATGCTATGTCGGCGAACGCCACGCGACCGCGCATGAGGAGTGTCGCAGGCCGCTGGAATACAAATACAAGGCCTACGCCGCCTGGGGCCTGCCGGGGCAGCGCACCGAAGCCAAGTTCGAGGACTTTGCCCGCGACAAGTTCATCATCGGCGACGAGGTGTCGGTCAGGGAGGAGATCGCCCGCTACCGGGAGCTTCTTGGGGTGGACCACTTCATCATGCGCTGCAACTGGCCGGGCCTGCCGCAGGAGCAGACCCTGGCGACGATCCGGCGGCTCGGGAAAATCTTCGCCTAGGCATGCGCGTCAGCGCGACGGCATCGCCGATGTTGCGAAGCCGCCAGGGATGCCGGCGTGGCTAGCCGGCTTCGGTGGCTTCGCGCGGCCGCGATCCTTGCTGCGTTCCTTGTCGGCGCGGTCGTCCTTGCCGTCATCCTTGTCGATCCGAACGACTACAAGCCGCAGATCGCCGCCGCCGTGCAGGGGGCCACCGGACGTGTGCTGACCCTCGATGGTCCGGTGCGCATCAGCCGTTCGCTCTGGCCAACGATCGAGGTCAGCGACGTGAAGCTCGCGAACCTGCCGGGCGGAAGCCGCCCGGACATGGCGACGATCGAGCGGATCGAAGCGCGGCTGTCGTTGCCGGCCCTGCTTTGGCGCCGTCTCGAAATCCTCCGGTTGACCCTGATCGGACCGAACATCCTGTTCGAGGAGGTCGCCCACGAACCGAATTGGGAGTTCCGCGCCGCCAGCCCGGCTGGCGCTCCTTCAAGCCAGGCTGACGACTCGTCAGGCTCCTCCGGCGCCGGTGCCACGCTACGCTTCCGCGACGTGGATGTGCAGAACGGCATGGTGACGTTCCGGCTGCCGGCGCGCACCAAGGTGGTCGGGATCCGCTCGCTCAATTTTCATCATCCGAAAGATGGCGGGCCGCTCGATGTCGCCTCCGTGCTCGTCTACTCGGACAATCAGCCGTTCAGCCTGGCGGCGTCGGCTCAGCCTACCGGTGGCATCACGGACCCCTGGAACACGCAGCTGCGGTTTGCAGCCGATGGCGCGACGGCCTCCGCCACAGGCGTCATCAGCCTGGCGAGCAACTACGATCTGCAGGTGGACGGAACGGCCGCGGAACTCGAGAGACTGAATGCGCTGCTGCCGGAGATGCAGTTGCCGGCGCTGCACCAGGTGGATGTCTCGACCCATCTGACCAATGGTCCGTTGCGTGGCGATCTGCCGGTCGTCGGGATGACCCGTCTGCGGATCGGCAGCGCCGACCTGGGCGACCGGGTTCCCGGCCTCAAGCTCGGCGCGGTCGCCGTTTCGCTGGCCTCGGGCGGCGGCGCAACGATATCGGGCGAGGGCAGCTATGTCGGCCAGCCGTTCGCCCTGGATGGCAAGGTCGGGGTGCCGCAGCATCTCGACGGACCGGCAACCTTGCCGATCGATCTGACGGCTCGTGCACCCGTTGCGGCAAGCGGCAAGGCCGTGGGCGGTGCGCAGGGCAGCGTGACCGTGAACGGCAAGCTGGCATTGGACACCGGCCGGTTCGACGGTCTCGACGCGGCGATCGCGTTGCGCACGCCGGCGTTGGCCAAGGCTCGCCCAATGGTGTCGCCGATGCTGCCGGCCCTGACAAACCTGTCGCTCGATGGACGGCTCGTCATCCCGGCGGATGTCGGATCGTTGACCCTTCACGATGCGAGGCTGTCGGCGCTTGAAGCCGACATCTCGGGCGACGCGACCATCGACCTACGCCCCGTGATCGCGGCGAAAGCCCGGCTGCGCTCGACACGGCTCGACATGGACGCCTTGCTGGCGGCGTTCGGGTCCGGCACGCCGAGTCCACCTGGTGGAGGCGTGGCCGCCAACAATCCGGCAGCGCCGGTGTTTTCTCACGCGCCGCTGCCGTGGGCGGTGCTGCGTGGCCCGGTGCTCGACCTCAAGGCCGCCGTCACCGCGATGACCTTCCAGCGGCTGAACTGGCAAAACGTCGAACTCGCGCTACAGCTGCGCGGCGGGCTGCTGAAGGTCGATCGGCTGTCGTTGGAGCTTGAGGGCGCACCACTCGCGGCCTCGCTGTCCGCGGACGCGTCCACGGATGATGCGGCGGTCAGCCTGGCGCTGCACTCCTCCGGCATCAAGCTGGCGCCGATCATGCTCTATGCGGGCCTGCCGGGGCCGGCCATGGGAGCGATCAAGCTGGACACGGACCTGCACGCGGTGGGGCAAAGCCCGCACGATCTCGCGGCGTCCCTCGCCGGTCCGGTCACGGCGACCCTCATCGGCGGCAGCCTGAGCAACGCGGCGTTGATCCAGCTGGCTGCCGGCCCACTCAAGGCCTTGAGCATCGACGTTCCACCGGCGGGCGAGACGACGATCCGCTGCTTCGGCGTTGTCGGCTCGTTCACGAAAGGAACAGGCCGTTTCAGCACCATCGCGGTCGATGCGACCTACCTGGCCCTGAACGGAGCGGGACAGGTCGATCTCGGCACCGAGACGATGGCGTTGAAGCTGTATCCGCTGGCCCGGCTGTCGGGCGCATCGGTCGCGGTGCCGGTGCTGGTCGAAGGGCCGATCCGGGCAGCGCAGGGACGGCTGGATGCGTCCGGTCTCGACCGGCTGGGACTGCTGATCGACGCCTGGCTCGGCGGCGACCGGCCACAAACGTGCTCCGACGCCGGGCTCGTGCCGCCACCGCTCGGCGACGGTCACTAAACCATAGGGGGTGCCGGCCTGGTCGGCCAGCCGGCGCCAGCCTTTGCGTCGTCGGCTCAGGCGGCGCGGCCGAAATAGGCCTTCTTCGCCGCCGACTGGGTCTCGTAGATCGAGCCCTGGCGGCTCGCCGGCGGCAGCGGCATGCGCACCGGCAGCCGTTCCAGCCGGGGGGTGACGACGGAGCCGCCGGACAGCAGCCGGCTGTCGAACTCGGCGAAATCCTTCACCCCCATCAGCGGCCAGGCATCGCTGGCCGCAACCTCATACAGCAGCGGGTTGCGCGGCCGGTCCGACGTGTTGAGGGCCGAGCCGTGCAGGGCGCGGACATGGTGAAACGACATGCTGCCGGCACGGCCGATGCAGGGAACGGCGCGGGCGATCTCGGATTTGATCAGGTCGGGATCGATCAGCCCGGCGAAGCGGCCGTCCTCGCCATGATGGCTCCAGACCTCGCCGGCATGGGTCCCAGGCGTCACCAGCATCGGCCCGTTCACAGGCTCCGGCACGCCGCAGACTTGATGAGACGTGCATAACACTCTCTAAAGCGATCGTATTCATTGCCTCGACCTGGCGGGAGCTTTCGAAGCCTGGAATGCTCCACATGAAAGGCGGCGTGGTGATCCCCGTCCAGAACTCCCTTGGCCGCTCGACCCGCCCGTCGGGCGCATTTCCGGCGATAATGGCGGCGTTGATTGCGCCGATGGAGATGCCGACTACCCAGTCGGGCAGGTAATCCGATGCCGCCAATTCTTCGTAAGCCCCGGCTTGATAGCTGCCGAGCGCCCCACCACCCTGCAGGACCAGCGAGATCTTTTTGTCGAAGGTGGCTGGACGCCGTCGAGATGGCTGTGCTGACAAGGGAAGCTCCAAGTGAAATGAACCTGTCGGTGTTCAGCCATCCTTCGCGGCAGAAGGACCCTGGAAAGCTTAGCCGCACTCATGTTCAAACGCCCGCCCGTGGTGCCCTCTGGCCTTGTTCGAGCGGCGATATCCAGGGCTGGTGAATGAGACGAACGCCAAACCAGAAGGAAACGGGAGATGGACCGGATCGGAAGATGTTTGTGTTGTGAGCCTATGTTCTCCTTTTTCCTTCTGTGCTGATAGCGCCAACAAAGCGCCTCCACTGCCTCTCTGGGGCCGAGCTTCCCTACTGAGCCTTGCCGCCGCAGCCGGGTCCACATGGGCTTGGCTCGACGGCTGTACGCACCAGAGACGCCGCCGGGCGGCAGATGGCGGAAATGGTTCAGGCGATTGCCGCTCTTCCCGCACGACGACGGTGAAGCCCGCTTGTGTTCCGCCTCCTGCCGAGGGATCGTGGGTGCAACACAGTCGCCAGCGGGGGAATGCCAGATGGAAGTTGTCGTGGAGGAAATCGTCGCCGCCGCAGCCGACAAGGTCTGGGCGGTGATGAGCAACTTCGGCGGGATCGAACGCAGCGCGATGATCCAGGACGTGGTCGTCGAGGGCAGCGGCGTCGGCATGCTGCGCACGCTGACGATGGCCGGCGGCGGGATTGTCCAGGAGCGGCTGGAAACCTTCGATCCGGCGTCACGCACCTACAGCTACGCCATCGTCAACCCGGATTCGCCGCTGCCGGTATCCGGCTACCTGTCGACCGTGACGATCTCGGCAAACGAAGAGGCCAGCGCGCGCGTCCGTTGGTCGAGCCGGTTCGAGCCGGTCGGCGTTCCGGCGGAAAAGGCCGAGGCGCTGATTGCCGGAATCTACAAAGGCGGCATCCAACGCGCCCGAACCAAGCTGGGCCTCGCCTGACACAGGCACGCCTCGCGCGTCGGGGATCGCCGGTTCCGGGCTGGCCGGACCTGCAACGGCGCCCGGTCCGTCAAAGCTCTGGTCGGCGGAACACGAGCAGGCAGTAGCGCAGGGTGCCGGTCCGATACGCGACCATCATGCGAAGCAGGGTAACTGCGAAGACGCGGTTTGGCGCCGTTCGGTCGAGCAGGAACCGGCGGTAGCGCGAGCGGGTCGCAAGCTTGCCCAACACACGCCGCGCGCAGATCCACCACGTACGCCGCACATCGCGGGTGAGGTCCTCGACCGCGAGCAGCCGGAAGCCGGCTTGTTCGGCAAGCCGGCGATAGTCCGCCTCGTCGCCCAGGCTCGGCAGACGCCCTTCCCGGCAGATCGGCTCGAGCAGGTGGCGCACCTCCCAGGCGCCGGCATCGGTGCGCGCGAGCCAGGCGCAGACCGCCAGCAGACCGTCCGGTTTCAGGGTCCGGAACACTTCATCGAAGAAGCGCTGCTTGTCGATCATATGCTCGGAGCTTTCGATCGCGTAGGCGCGATCGAAGCTCTCCGCCGCGAAGCCGTTGGCAAGCCAATCCCGGTGCAGGATGCGCAGGCTGCCCTGCGTCACGGCTCGGGCATGGGCGCGCGTTGCCTGAACGGCCGAGACCGTCACGCCGGTCACGTCGAGGGCGTGGCGCTCGGCAAGGAGCTGCGCCGTCGCCCCGTAGCCGCAGCCGATGTCGCACACTCGCTGACACGGCGCGAGTTGCAGCCGCCGCGCCACAAGCTCGACCAGCCGCTCGACGGCTTCGGCGGCGCTTTCCCGTCCGCCCGGCCAATAGCCGTGATGGAGATGCTCGCCCCAGATTTCACGGTAGAAGCTGTCGAGCTCGTTATAGTGCGTGGCGACCGCGGCAAGGGACTGGGCCTGGTTCGGAAAGATCATTCGGACTTGTCGCATGGAAAAGGCAAGCAGCGCGGCACCTGGCCAGTCGCCGTGCCGGTGCGTCTCGGCACCGTCATCGGCGCGGTGGCCACCGCGTTGACCCAGGCCTGCACGGCTGAACAGGGTGGCTACCCAGGCCGATACGCTTGTTCCCGGCCTTGCAACCCGTGAGAGGCTGTCTCGAAGCATATACGATATGATCTCAGGAGGGGCTGAGCGGGCGTTCTGCGTCGGCGGCGATATCAGTGAGCAGATCGGCGGCGAACCTGCGGACGCAGGCGCGCGATCATGAGGATTTTTGGCGGCCTCTCGACAAGAATTTGTTAGTTTGGACAACACCAGCACCGAGCCGCCAGGCACCTTGGCAAGCCAGAGCCGGGCAACACTGGAGCGGGATCGGAAGACTGAGGCAAGGAGCGAGACCTAACCGCGAGTGCCTCTCCTGAGCCGGATAGCAGAAATTTGGCTCTAGGTGACGCTTCCTGCGACTCATAACAATTTATCGTTCTTGTTTTGTTCGTATGTCTCGGCATAGCTTCTCACCATGTCCAACGATGCCGATTCAGCCGCGCCCGATCTAGCCCTTACCAGCATGGAGGATCTCGCCACCGGACTTGCGGGGGATCATCTGGCCGGACAGCTGCGGCGCTCCGGCTTCGTCATCCTGCGAGCCCGTCCGGGCCGATCCCACAGCGCTGGCTGAGCGGTGCCGGGATGGCCGATGCTGAGATGCCTGGTGCTGCGACGCCCGAGACAAACCAAGCCCGCACGCGGCAGGCGAGCCTTGCCGCGCTGCGCGCCGAGGTTGCCCGCCTGGAGCAGGGCGCGGCCGCCCGGACCGCAGGCGTCATCCCACTATGCGAGCCGATTGACCGGATGATCCCCGGCCACGGCCTCGCCCGCGCGGCTGTCCATGAGGTCCTGATGGCCGATCCTGGCGCGGCCTTCGGCTTCTGCGGCCTGATCCTGGCCCGCGCCGCTGGGCTCGTGGCGTGGATCGGCGCCGATCCGGACGTGTGGCCCCAGGGTTTGGCCGCCTTCGGCCTGTCGCCTGCCGAGATGGTCATCGTCGGGGCGAAGCGATCCCGGGACGGGCTGTGGGCGTTCGAGGAGGTGCTGCGCTCGCGCGCGGTGTCCGCCGCCGTCCTGGTGCTGGATGGGCCCGCCCCCGACCTTGTCGCTGCCCGCCGCCTTCAGCTCGCCGCCGAGGCCGGAGGCGGCATCGGCCTGCTGCTGCTTCCCGATACCGACCTTGTCCGGCCTTCCGCCGCCCGCACCCGCTGGCGCATCGGTGCGGCACCGGCTCGGCGCTCGGGCGATCCCTGCTGGCACCTGACGCTGCTGCGTGGCTCCGGCGGGCTGCCGGGCCAATGGACGGTGCGGTGGGATCGGGAGTCGCGGTCGCTTGAACCAGTGGGGGTAGATCCGGTCGGGAAACAGGCGGCGCCATCGCATCCCGCAGCGTCTTCCGGCATGATGTGGTGAGTGGTCGGCGGTTCCTCGTCCTGCATCTGCCGAGGCTGACGACGGACCGCATCCGCCAGCGCGAACCGGAGCTGCGGCAGGCGCCCATCGCTACCTGGGTCAGCGTGGGCAGCCGGCGCCAGCTTGCCGCCGTCGATGCGCCCGGCACCGGGCTCCATGCCGAACAGGCGCTGGCCGACGCCCAGGCGATGCATCCCGGGCTGGTGCTGCGGCCCGCGGCACCAGCCGCCGATCTGGCGTTCCTCGACCGTTTGGCGCTGTGGGCGCTGCGCTTCACGCCGCTGGCGGCCAGCGATCCGCCGGACAGCCTGGTCCTCGGCATCGCCGGAGCCAGCGGCCTGTTCGGCGGCGAGGCGGCGCTGCTCGCTCGGATCAGCGGCAGCCTTGCCCGTGGCGGCGTCACCGCCCATGCCGTCATCGCCGGTGTCGCCGACGCGGCCGCGGTGCTGGCCCGGTCCGGACAGCACGGCCGCATCGTCGAGCCCGGCGGCGAGGCCGCCGCCATCGCCTGCCTACCGCTGGCGACGCTGCGGCTGCCCGCCGACTGCCGGGCGGGACTGCACCGCCTCGGCCTGCAACGCATCGGCGACGCGCTGCGCCAGCCCCGTGCGCCGCTGCGCCGCCGCTTCGGGCAAACCCTCCTCGATGCGCTGGACGCGGTCACCGGAGACCGTCCCCGTTCGCTGCCGCCGGTGCGGCCGCCGCCGGAATTCATCGCCGTGCAGGACTTCCTCGAACCCATCATCACCCGTCCGGCAATCGACCATGCGCTCGACCATCTGCTGGAGCCGCTCTGTTCGGCCCTGGTTGCGGCGGGCCAAGGTGCGAGGCAGGTGACGCTGCGCGCCTTCCGGGTCGATGGCGACGTCCAGGAGATCACCATCGGCACCGGGCTGCCGAGCCGGACACCGGCGCACCTGCGTCGCCTGTTCGCCGATCGGCTCGGCGAGTTGGAGCCGGATCTCGGCTTCGAGCGCATTACCCTGCAGGCGGATGTCGCCAACGCCTGGAGCGCCGCGCAGCCGGGCATGGCGGCCGTCATCCATTATCCACGCGGTCACCCGCAGGAGACGGCCGAACTGCTCGACCGCCTGCTGCAGCGATTGCCAATCTGGCGCCTGGCGGCGTGTTCCAGCCACTGGCCGGAGCGCTCGGTCGCCAGGGCCAGCCCGTTCGGGCCGATCGCCCCGCATGGCCCGGAGTCCAGGCTGGCCATGCCGGTGCTGGCCATGCCGGTGCTGGCCATACCGGTGCGGCTGCTGACGCGGCCGGTGCCGCTGACGGTCGTCGCCGCCGCGCCGAACGGTCCGCCGCTGCGGCTGCGGCTCGGCGGGCGCCTCTGCCAGGTCGCCTGGGCGGACGGGCCGGAGCGGATCGAGCCGGAGTGGTGGCGCGAGACCCCGGCCCAGCTCGGCCGCGACTACTACCGGGTGGAGCTGGAGACCGGTGTCCGGCTGTGGGTCGGCCGCAGCAGGGAAACGTGGCCAGGCCGCCCGGCCCGCTGGTTCCTGCACGGCCACCTGGCATGACGCCGTTCGCCGAACTCGGCGCGCGCTCCAACTTCAGCCTGCTCGACGGCGCCTCGCATCCGCACGAGCTGGTCGCCGCGGCGGCCGTGCTGGGCCATGCCGGTCTCGGCATCTGCGACCGCAACAGCCTGGCGGGCGTGGTCCGCGGCCATGTCGCGGCCCGGCAGGCGGGGCTGCGCTTCGTCGTCGGCACGCGCCTGGTGCTGGAGGACGGCACCAGCTACCTGGCTTGGCCGACGGACCGCGCGAGCTACGGACGGCTGACCACCCTGCTGTCGCTCGGACGCATGCGCGCGCCGAAGGGACAGTGCCCGATCGGTCGCGACGAGATGCTCGCCCACGCCGAGGGCTGGGTGCTGGCGGCCATCCCGCCCCGGTTCCCGGATGCCCCCTTCGCCTCCCGCCTGCGCGCCGATGCGGCCGCCTTGCGCGACCGGTTGGCCCTGCCGCTGCTGTGCTCGGCCGCCGTCGTCGCGGACGGCGCCGACCGCCACCGCCTCGAGGCCCTGGCCAGCATGGCGGGGCGCGCCGGTGCCGGGCTCCTGGCCACCACGGACCCGCGCTACCACGGCCCCGACCGCCGCCGCCTGGCCGACGTGCTGACGGCGATCCGCCTCGGCACCACGGTCGACGCCATCGGCTTCGCCGCCGAGCGCAACGGCGAGCGCTGCCTCAAGGGCGTGGCCGAGATGAACCGGCTGTTCGCCGCCCATCCGCAGGCGGTAGCGAACACTATCCGGGTGCTCGACGCCTGCGGCGGCTTCTCGCTCGACCAGCTGCGGCACGAATATCCCGACGAGGTCCTCGAGCCTGGCCGCACGCCGCTGCAAACGCTGGCCGATCGCGTGCAGGCCGCAGCCGCGGCGCGCTGGCCGGACGGCGTGCCGGACGACATCCGCCGCCGCATCGCCCACGAGCTGGCGCTGATCGAGCAGCTCGACTACGCGCGGTATTTCCTCACCGTGCACGAGGTGGTGCGCTTCGCGCGCGGGCGTGGCATCCTCTGCCAGGGCCGCGGCTCGGCCGCCAACTCGACGGTCTGCTATGTGCTTGACATCACCGCGATCGACCCCTCCAAGCACGACCTGCTGTTCGAGCGCTTCGTTTCCGCCAGCCGCGACGAGCCGCCCGACATCGACGTCGATTTCGAGCATGAACGGCGCGAGGAGGTCATCCAGCACATCTACACCCGCTACGGCCGCGACCGCGCCGCCATCGTCGGCACCGTCATCTGCTATCGCGGCCGCAGCGCCATCCGCGAGGTCGGCAAGGCGCTCGGGCTGTCGGCGGACGTGACCGGGCGGCTGGCCAAGGCGAGCTGGGGCCCGGGCCGCGACCAGAGCCTGCAGGATCTCGCCGCCGCGGCCGGTCTCGACCTCGGCGACCGGCGGCTGGCCCTGGCGCTGGCGCTGGCGACGGAGATCCAGGACTTCCCGCGCCATCTCGCAACCCATGTCGGCGGCTTCGTCATGAGCCGCGGGCCGCTGACCGAGATGGCGGTGGTCGGCAACGCGGCGATGGCTGGGCGCACCGTGCTCGAATGGGACAAGGACGACGTCGACGCGCTGAAGCTGCTCAAGGTCGACATCCTGGCACTCGGCATGCTGTCCTGCCTGCGCCGTGGCTTCGATCTGCTGCGCCAGCACCGCAAGCTGGATCTTGATCTCACCCGGCTTCCCCGCGACTGCGCGGCCACCTACGCCATGCTGCGCCGGGCCGACTCGCTCGGCGTGTTCCAGGTCGAAAGCCGCGCCCAGATGGCGATGCTGCCGCGGCTGCGCCCGAGCCGGTTCTACGACCTGGTGGTGCAGGTAGCGATCGTCCGCCCCGGCCCGATCCAGGGCGACATGGTGCATCCGTATCTGCGGCGCCGCTGTGGGTTGGAGAAACCGGAATACCCGCAGCCCTCGCCGGAGCATGGCGATCCGGATGAACTGGAGAAGGTGCTCGGCCGCACCCTTGGCGTGCCTTTATTCCAGGAGCAGGCGATGCGGATCGCGATGGTCGCGGCCAAGTTCACGCCAGGCGAGGCCGACGATCTGCGCCGGGCTATGGCCACGTTCAAATATACCGAGGGCGTCGGCATCTATCGCGAGCGGCTGGTCGGCGGCATGGTCCGCCGCGGCTATAAGCCCGAG
>JANXRT010000422.1 GCA_025356735.1 Acetobacteraceae bacterium
CGCCCGGTCGCCGAACACCCCTGCCACGCGTCGCAGTTGCGCGGCACAGATGGCGTCGGGCAGGTCGGGCACAAGCACGCCGATCAGGCCCTCGGCATAGGCGGCCAGGTCCTCCCAGGCCAGAATACAGCGAGCCTTGCCGCCGCGGCGCTTGCCGAGCGACAGCAGGCGGCACAGCCGGGCGTAGGCCGGTCGGTCGATTGGATAGACCAGCACCGCGGCCCCATCGGCCAGGTCGAGACGGCAGCCGACGATCAGCCGGACCTTTGTCGCCTTGGCCGCCTCGTGCGCCCGCACGATGCCGGCGAGGCTGTTGCGATCGGTGATCGCCAGCGCCTCGATGCCGTAAACCGCGGCCTGGGCAAACAGCTCCTCGCAGGAGCTGGCGCCGCGCAGGAAGGAGAAGTGCGAGGCGCATTGCAGCTCGGCATACCTCATCCGAACACGCCGTGCAGGAACCAGCGTTGCGATCCGGTATCGGCATCCTCGCCGTCGCCGGCGCGGAACAGCCAGAAGCGCTGGCCGGTGTCGTCCTCGACCTGGAAGTAGTCGCGCACCGCGGTCAGCTCGGCGTCGCGGTGACGCCACTCGCCGTAGATGCGCTCGGGGCCATCGGCGTGCTTGACCCGCCGGCGCACGCCGCGCCAGGTGAAGTGCGTCGGCGGATGGTCGGGCAGCAAGGCGAGGGTGTCGATCGGCTCGGGCCGGGCCAGCAGCCGTGTCGGCCGCGGCCAATGCTGCGGCCAGCGGCCGAGCGTCGGGCCGGACAAAGGTGCCACCTTGCGCACCGAGCGTTCCGGCACGTCGCTGGCGACGAACGTCAGCCGGTAAAGGTACTCGGCACCGACCCGGTTGAGCAGGCTGTCGATCAGCCCGGTGACGTCGGGTTCGGCGGCGTCGCTGAGGCGGGTGGCCGCCGACCGATAGGCCAGCGGCTCGGTGATCGGCGCGGCCAGGGTCATCCGCTCGATGCCCAGGCCGGGATCGACCGTCTCCAGCCGGTCGCACAGCAGCCGGGTCAGCCGCCCGACGTCGCGGGTTGGCCGAACCGTGCCGATGCGGATCGCCTCGATGTGGCTGTCGACGCGGTGGAACCGCAGATCCAGGCGTCGGGCGCCGAGGCATTGCTCGTCCAGCCTTGCGCACAGATCGACCACCAGCCTGCCAATGTAGCGCGTAAGGGTTTCGACCGCGCCGATCGGCTCGACGAAGTCGTGATGCGCCTCGATGAGCGCCGCCGCCCGTATCGGCGAGATCGGTTCGAAGAGGCGGCCATGAGCCTGATCCAGGCGCCGGCTCGGCTCGGGTCCGAAGCGCAGCGCCAGCGGCGCGCGTGGCTGGGCGGCGAGCTCGCCGATACGATCGAACCCCATGCGCCGCAGGCTGGTGACGAGATCGGGCGACAGCCGCAGGGTGGCAATCGGCAGGTTGGCGAGCGCCGCCTTCGTCGCATCGTTGGCGACCACCGCCGTCGGTTTGGCGGCAAAACGCGCGAGTGCGTGCGCGGCGCCATAGGTGGCGGCCATCGCCGCCCGCGCCTGCACGCCGGCGGCTGTGAGCCGACTGACCAGCTCGGCAAGCATCCTCGTCTCGCCGCCGCTCAGATGCGCGGCACCGCTGGCATCGATGGCGATGCCGTCGGGCGGGTCGGCCGCGACCACGGGCGCGTAGTGCCGCAGCACCCAGAGGGCCAGGCGATCCAGTGCGGCATCGTCGGCCGCCGGATCGGCGTCATGGGTCACCAGGCCAGGAACGAGCGCCTGCGCCTGGGTGGCCACCATGCCCGGCCGCAAGCCCAGCGCCAGCGCCGCGGCGTCCACGGCCCAGACAATCCGCCGGCGGCCATCCCAGCCGATCAGCACCAGCGGCGTCTCAGGCGGAGGTGCGGAGGCGCCCAGCCGGCGGCGCCATCGATCGGTCGGCCATGTCGGAAGGTAGAGCGAGACGACCCGTTTCATCGCACGCTTCCACCTTGAACTCCGCGCATTCCCCGGCGCGGCAGCGGATCAGCTCGACGAACCAACGCGCCCGCCCGACGCCCGGCGCTGGCAGCGGCGCCGAGGGCAGCGCCGAGACGCGCCAGCGCGTCACCGCCGCCGTCGGCTGGCCGAAATCAACCGCCTCGCTGGCGCGTCGCCATCGCCGCAGCGCGATGCCGGTCGTGCCGGAAGTCTCGGCCGCGAGCTGAAGCCGGCGCGAGGCGGTCATCGACAGGCGGGCAACCTCCGCCACCACGCCACTTAGCCCGCCATGGCGCAGCCCTTCCTCGAAACAGGCGAGAACCGTCCCCTCGTTGCCGGTCTCGACATAGATCACCCGGTCGGGATCCAGCCCGGCCTGGTCGAGCGCCGGGGCAAAGAGGTCCGGGCGCGTCACGCACCACAGCACCCTGCCGGGCACCCGTGCCACGATGCCGGCGGCGAACAACGCCGCGGCGGCGCCGTCCACCGCACCGGTCCCGCCGCCGGCGACCTCGTGCAGAGCGCCCAACATCAGGCCACCGCCTGGCAGCACCGCATCGAGCGTTGCCAGACCGAACGGCAGCACGCCATGCGAGGCCCGGCCACTCCATTCGATCGCCTGAATGCGGGCGCGCAAGGCATCGAGTGCGGCTGGCGGCCGTGTCTGCATTGTCGGCCTCCTCGGCGCGGACAGCTTGCTTGTTCCCTATTTGTTCTCCAATGAGGATGATAAAGTCAACAAGTCATTCCAGCTCACGGGTTTCACCGCACCACGAGCTGACCGTGGTCACTATCAGGGATGAAGCCGCGCTGGTGTACGGCATCTTCCCCAATGAGGGTGCGATCATCCGGCTGATTGGCGCGGTGGTGCGGGAGGCCAACGACGAGTGGCAGCTCCAGCACCGCTACATGCAGACCGAGGCTATGGCCGAACTCACACCGCCGCTGATC
>JANXRT010000440.1 GCA_025356735.1 Acetobacteraceae bacterium
GTCGCAGGCGGCGCACTCAGGTGGCAGCAGCAGGTCGAGCGCCCACCGCCCGGCGGTTCGCGCCAGCTTCGCGCCGGAGTGGATGGTGCTAGCCGGGAACGCCAAAACGCACCGTGCCGTCGCGCACGATCTCATGCACCAGGTCGATTTCCCACGACAGATAGGCTTGCATCGCCGCCTCGACGCCGTTGTTGCGGTCGTAGGGGCGAAGGTAGAAATCGACACATTCGCCGTCGGGCGGGGTTTGGCGATCGGCGGCGAGCGCGCTGCCGGCCTGGCGCCAGGCGTCGGTGCCGCCGGCCAGGACGTGCACGGGCGCGTGGGTCAGCGCAGCCACTTCGGCGACCGCAAACCCGGCCAGCACGCCGTCCGGGGAGGTCAGCACGATGCTCCGCGCGGCCGCGAGTTGGAGTTGGAGCGCCGACAGCCGGGTGCGGATGCCCCAGACGGCGCCTGGAA
The DNA here is from genome assembly GCA_025356735.1 of Acetobacteraceae bacterium. Lineage (GTDB taxonomy): Bacteria > Pseudomonadota > Alphaproteobacteria > Acetobacterales > Acetobacteraceae > PALSA-911. Next base: position 460 of record JANXRT010000440.1, read on the forward strand.
CGTGGCCCTGGCGGAACTCGACGCTTCGGGCCAGGTCCACGACCAGGGTGCCCGGCTGTTGCAGGCGCCGCTTCAGCTCCGCCGCATCGATCGTCGGAGCACCGGGATCGGCAGGCGTTGGCGCGCCTGCGGTAGCGGAACCGAGCGCGTGGTCGGCGACGCTGACCGACGAGAAGCCCAACAGGCGGAGCCAGGCGCCGGCCATGCGGGAGCGCACACCAGTGTCGCACAGCAGCACGATGCGCGCGCCGCGCACGCCGATCCAGCCGTCGGTCGCCTGCACCAGCTGGCCGCCCGGCGCATTCAAGCTGCCGGGCCGGTGGCCGGCCTGAAATTCGGCCGGGTCGCGCACGTCCAGCACGTGCAGCGTGCGCGTCGGATCGGCCTCGAACGCCGCCAACTCGTCCGCGCCGATCACGGCCACACCGGTTTCTTCGGCGAACGCCTGGGCCCGCGAAAGCGCCAGATCGACGGTGGCGGGGATCGTCGGCGAAAACCGGTCGGCGCGGCCGCGCTCGCACTCCAGCCCCGCCAGTTCCCACCCCATGGTGCCGTTACGGAGCGCAAACACCTCGTTCGGGATGCCGGCACGGCGCAGGCTCTCGGCACCCAGTATGCTGCGGGTGCGCCCGGCGCAGTTGACCACCACCAGCGTGTTCGGATCGGGAGCGATGTCGGCGATGCGGTAGGCGAGCTCGCCGCCGGGCACCGAGATCGCGGTCGGGATGGTCATGCGGGCGAACTCGTCGGCCGTGCGGCTGTCCAGCACCACCATGTCGCGGCCACTGTCGATCAGGCTTCGAAGTTCGGCCGGGTCGAGGCTTTGCGTGCCGTAATGGTGCTCGACCCACTCGCCGAACGCCTTCGAGGGCACGTTGACGCCGCTGAACAGCACGTGCCCGGCGGCTTCCCAGGCCCCGGTGCCACCCCCAAGCACGTACACGTCCGTGTAGCCGGCGGTTTCCAGGTAGGCCGCCAACCTTTCGGCCAAGCCGCGCCCGTCATCGACGCAGACGATCCGGGTGCCGCAGCAGGGCAGCAGCGCGGCGGCGCGCAACTCCATTCGCGACAGCGGGCACGGCACCGCCCAGAACAGGTGGGAGGCGCCGAACTCGCCCTCCTCGCGCGCGTCGAGAATGGCCAGCTCGCCGCCATCGCCGATCCAGCCGCGCAATTCTTCGACTCCGACCTGGCGCATTCCCGCTTCTCCCTGACATTCGGGACCCTAGTCGTGGCGCCGAAGGATTGGCAACGCCGCCATCCGCTCGCACATAGGGCGGATGAACGAGGCCATGCAGGTTTTCGACCGCCGCGCTGTCCGGCTCCATCGTGACCGTGCGGCGGCGACCATGGGCAGGGTCGCCGCCGTGCTGGAGGAGGCCGCCGACCGGCTGCTCGACCGGCTGGACGACACCACGCGAAAATTCACCCGCGCGCTCGATGTCGGCGGCCGCGGCGTGGTCGCTGCCAAACTGCGGGCGCGCGGCATCAAGGTCGTCAGCACCGACCTGTCGCCGGCGATGGCGGCGCTGAACGGCGGCCCCTGCGTGGCGGCGGACGAGGAGTACCTGCCGTTCGGGCCAGGCAGCTTCGACCTCGTCGTCGCCAGCTTGTCGCTGCACTGGGTCAACGATCTGCCCGGTTGCCTGATCCAGCTGCGCCGCAGCCTGGCTCCCGACGGGCTGCTGCTGGCCAGCCTGCCCGTGCTCGGCACTCTGGACGAACTTCGAAATGGCCTTGCCGAGGCCGAGCTTGCGCTGACCGGCGGCGTGGCGCCGCGAATATCGCCGTTCCCCGAGCTGCGCGACTGCGCGGCCTTGCTGCAACGCGCCGGGCTGGCGCTGCCGGTCGCCGATGTCGAAGAGATCGTCTTCCGGTATGCCGACCGGCTGACGCTGCTGCGCGACCTGCGCGCCGCCGGCGAGGGCAATGCGATCCGGCTGCGCGATCGGCGGATACCGCCGCGGGGGCTGTTCGCGGCGGCGCTGGCCGGGTTGCCGGAGGAAGACGGCCGCATCCGCGCCACGCTGCGGCTGGCGATGCTGACCGGCTGGGCGCCGGCGCCCTCGCAACCGCAGCCTTTGGCTCGGGGCAGTGCTCGGGTTTCTTTGGCGGATGTGTTGCGGGGTGAGACAGGCTAAGCATGGGGCTCCCCCTCCGCAGCCATTCCAACTGCCCGAAGCGGGTCAGTCGGAACCTTGGCCTGCTCCGCCCCAAACTCCGCCGGGGTAGCGCCCCGGAGCGCATCCGTTAAGAGATTGGAGGTGGGTTGCAAAGGATAACCGATGTTCCGGGTTTTGCTTGCGCAGGTAGGTCAACTAACTGTATTCTGGCGCGATGCAAGCTCCTCCACGACCCGGTTCGCCGTATGTCCGCCTTGAAGGCAGTCGCCTATCCGCGTCTGGAAATCTGGACCTGCGCCGGATGGTGGTAAACACGCATGGAAAAGAGCGTCTGAGACAACACCGGGACTCTCTCCGCCGCCGGCGGACTCAGGATGGCGTGGGCTCAGCCCTGAAATACGGCTCCACCGTGCCGTTGACCCGCATCGTCAGCGGGTTGCCGCGGCGATCCACGGTCTTGCCGACCGCCAGCCGAACCCAGCCCTCGCTGACGCAGTATTCCTCGACCGTGGTCTTCTCGACGCCGTTCAGCCTTATGCCGATGCCGCGTTCCAGCACCGCGGCATCGTAGTGCGGCGATTTGGGGTTGTTGGACAGGCGGTCAGGCAAAGCGTCGGTCATGCGGCCTCACGGGAGAACAAGGAATCAGCCACCGGTGACGCTCATGTGCCGCGCCACCGCCGGCTTGTCGGTGTTGCGGTCGATGATGAAGTCGTGGCCCTTCGGCTTGCGCGAAATCGCCTCCAGGATGGCGGCCTCAAGATCCGCCTCCGAGGCGTTGGCGCGCAGCACCCGGCGCAGGTCGGCGTCGTCGTCCTGGCCGAGGCACATATAGAGGGTGCCGGTGCAGGTCAGGCGGACGCGGTTGCAGCCCTCGCAGAAGTTGTGCGTCATCGGGGTGATGAAGCCGATGCGCCGGCCGGTCTCGGCGATGTCGAAATAGCGCGCCGGGCCCCCCGTGCGGTAGCCGCTTTCGTTGAGCGTCCAGGCACGGCGCAGGCGGCCGCGCACGATCGACAGCGGCAGGTACTGGTCGGTGCGGTCGCCGTCGATGTCGCCCATCGGCATGGTCTCGATCAGGCACAGGTCGAAGCCGTGACGCCCACACCACTCGATCATGCCGTCGAACTCGTGCTCGTTGACGCCGGCCATGGCGACGGCGTTGATCTTGATGGCAAGACCGGCGGCCTTGGCGGCGAATACCCCCTCCAGCACTTTTTCGATGCTCCCCCACCGCGTGATGGCGGCGAACTTTTCCGGGTCGAGCGTGTCGAGCGACACGTTGATGCGGCGCACCCCGGCGGCGGCCAGATTCTCGGCGTGCTTGGCGAGTTGCGTGCCGTTGGTGGTGACGGTCAACTCGTCGAGGCCCGAGCCGAGCCGGTCGCCCAGGCCGCGGAACAGGGTCATGACGTCGCGCCGAACCAGCGGCTCGCCGCCGGTGATGCGGATTTTGGTCGTGCCGAGGCGGATGAACGCCGCGCACAGCCGGTCCAGCTCCTCAAGCGAAAGGATGTCCTTCTTCGGCAGGAAGGTCATGTCCTCGGAC
>JANXRT010000458.1 GCA_025356735.1 Acetobacteraceae bacterium
CGCCGCCGACATCGAGCAGCCGGAGCCCTGGTTCATGCACCAGCCGGCGCTGCCGTCGCCGCTGGCGATAGCCTCGACGCACTGCACATATGTCAGCGGGTCCAGTTCCGCGCCGCCCACTGACCGCGGCAGCAGCAGCCGGAACATCCCCGCCTCCTGCATCGCCGCCTGGATGTCGTCGGGCAGCTCGCGCGCCGCATCGATGCGCGGCCCGGCTTCCGTCAGCCTCGGTGCCAACGCCTTCGCGCGCGCGATGTAGTCAATGTTCGAGGTCTGCCAGCCGAGACTATAGGCGTCCCCAACGCTTTGAATATCCATCGACGCGCTCCGCGATACGGTTCCAATAAGGCTACACCCAGATCGGCACGGATCGGAAGCCAGGGCCCGCTTTGGTTGACGGGTCACAAGCGTCCCTGGATAGTTGCCCCAAATGAGCCTCAATCCCAGCTGACGAGGACACCATGAATCTAGACGAGGATGTCCAGCGCCTGCTGGAGCTGATCAAGCAGGCCGGCCGCCCGGCACTCGACAGCCTGCCCCCCGCCGAGGCTCGCCTTGCCTACGCCGCCGGCCGCACCTTCCTGCAGCCCGAGCCCGAGGATGTCGCCCAAACCCGCAACTTCACCATCCCGGGCCTCGGCGGCGCCATCCCCGTGCGGCTGTATCGCGGCATCGGAGCCGATCCGGCGGCGTTGCTGCCCTGCCTCGTGTTCTTCCACGGCGGTGGCTGGGTCATAGGTGATCTCGAATCGCACGACCAGATCTGCCGCCGCATCGCCAACGCCGCCGCCTGCGCCGTGCTCGCGGTCGATTACCGGCTGGCGCCCGAGCACAAGTTCCCGGCCGCCATCGAGGACTGCATCTCGGCGATGCGGTTCGCCGTTCACAACGCCAGCGAAATCCGCGTCGATCCGGCCCGTGTCGCGGTCGGCGGCGACAGCGCCGGCGGCAACCTCGCCGCTGCCTGCGCCTTGGTCGCGCGTGACACCGGCATCGCGCTCACCCACCAGATGCTGATCTACCCCGTCACCGACATGGGCATGTCGCACGGATCGTACCAGCGCATCGTCGAGGGCCTGCCGCTGGTCGCCGGCACGATGAAGTGGTTCATCGACCACTACGTGCGTGACGAAACCGACCGGCTCGACTGGCGCGCCTCGCCGTTGCGCGCGCAAAGCCTGAAGGGCGTCGCCCCCGCCACCATCATCATCGCCGCCTACGATCCCCTCGCCGACGAGGGCCGCGCCTACGCCACGCGGCTCGAACTCGACGGCGTGCTGGTGACCTGCGCCTATTTCAGCGGCCAGATCCACGGCTTCGTCTCGATGGGCAAGGTGCTGCGCGCCTCCGACGTCGCGATCGACTTGGCGGCCAGCACGCTCCGTGCCTCCTGGACCTGAGCGCCGTAAACAAGAAGCTTGGTTCTCCCTTCGCAGGCATTCCAACCGCCGAAGGCGGCAGAATGCGACACCCTTGCCTTTTACCACATGGGGCGTCACTTTAAACCAGGTGGTCGAAGGAAAAGAGGATGCTGACGAATTATGATGCCAAAGGCGTCGCGGAGGTGATGGGCATTGCCTTCCTGCCAGGCTCAAAGTCTGGTTCATCGCCGTCCGCCACGTCAGTCGGCACAGGGAAAGGAGCCTCCAATTCTCCCTCCGATGCTCCGGGCGGCGACTTCGTCATTCACGTTGCTGATACCCGCGTGTTGGTGGTTGAGGCCAGGAAGAACAACACATTCGCTCGCTTCAGCCGAAATCGAGACAGGCGGCATTCCGATTTCAACGGCAACGTGTTGTCGTCCCCCTCACCCGTTCTCATCGAGAAGGCGGTGGAACGCGGTCTTCCCCGGCAGGCCCTCCGACACGTCGCGGAATGGCTGACCGGAGGCGACAAGGTCAAGGCATCCTGGCTGGAGTGGCGAGTGGTCCCGAAGACGACCCTTGAACGCCGCGAGACACAGCTCTCGCCCCAGGAGAGCGAGCGGACAGAAAGGATTGCCCGGCTCTTTGTCCACGCCCGCCGGGCTCTCGGCACCGAGCCGGAGGCACGGGAGTTCATGACGACACCGCACCCTCAACTCGACGGGCGCAGCCCGGTCGAAGCCGCCAAGACGGATTTGGGCGCCCGCCGCGCCGAGCAGATCCTGAACGCGCTTGAATACGGCCTTGCCCTCTGACGATCGCGCCGCTTCGCCTCTGGCGCATCGTCACCGGCGCCCATCTGATCTGGTCCGGGGAAGGCGCCCGCCTCTTCGGTCAGCGCTGGAACCCGCCAGGATTGCCAGCCATCTACACCGGCACAAGCTTCGCGATCCGCCTCGTTGAGGTACTTGTCCATGCCAACCGCAAGACTCTCCCAAGCGCCGCACGCTATGTCGAGGCCGCGGTTCCCGAAGATGTATCCAGGGAGACATTCAATCCCCTCCCGCACGTCGGATGGGACGACCCGGACGTTTCGATCGCGCAGTCATTCGGCAGGGCCTGGCTGGAGGCGCGCAGGTCGGCCATCCTGATCGTCCCGTCAGTCGTCACGGCCGGCCG
>JANXRT010000471.1 GCA_025356735.1 Acetobacteraceae bacterium
AGGGCAAACCAGACCTGTGCCCCCTCGCGGCCGCGTTCCAGCAGCCCGGCGTCGCCAAGCAGCTTCAGGTGGCGGGACAGGCGGGGTTGTGACTGACCGAGGATTTCGGTGAATTCCATGACGCAGAAGGCGCCGCGCGCGGCCAGGGCGAGCAGGCGCAGGCGCGTCGGCTCGGCGGTGGCGCGAAGGGAGGCGAGCAGCTGGTCCATCGGCTTGCAACTGACATAAATATATACTTATGTCCAGTGTATGACGCTTTTTGTTGATGCACGGATACCGGTGATGATGGGGTTGGCGGAGAGTGCCGGACCTGACGACGCGGTATTGGTGGAGGGGCGTGACTTCATCATTTCACCCTCCGCGCCCCCAGCTGGGCATTCTGCCGGGTGCGCTTGCTGCCTTCCACGCGGCCCTGTCGCGGAGGCATTGTCCAGGCTGTTCCTGGCCCAGATCCGTGGCGAAGTGGCTTATTTCCACCGTGTGCTGGCGGTGACGGAGACGGCGGCGGGGATGGCGGCGATACTGGGCGCGGTGGCGGAGGACCCCGTCGTTCGCGCGCGTTTCAGATTGGTTTAGCCAACCCGCGCGGCGCCGGTCTGTATCATCGCGTCGATCGCGTCGGCACCGTAGCCGGCTTCGGAAAGCACGTCGCGGGTGTTTTCACCGAGCCCGGTGACGTAGTTGTTGACGGAGGTGGTAGCGGCCGACATGCGGAAGGGTGGGTTGACGACGCGGAAGGTGCCGCCGGCGTCGTGGACTTCGGCGAAGGCGTCGCGGTGGGCGAGTTGCGCGTCGTCGAACAGGTCTGCGACGCGGCGGTAGGGCGAGCAGGGGACACCGGTTGCGTCCATCGCCGCCTGGCACTCGACGGAGGTGCGCTTCGCGGTCCAGAGTTCGAGCTCGTCGATCAGGGCGCCCCAGTTGGCGCGGCGGTCGAGATAGACGCGGAAACGGGGGTCGTTGATCCAGTCCTCGCGGCCGACGGCGCGGGCCAGGTTCTGGAAAGTGCGCTCGCTGGCGATGGCCGGCATGATGAAGCCATCGCTGGTGGCGACCGGGCCGAACAGCGGTTTTCCGGAGGGCGGCTGCGGGAACTGGCCGAGCTGCACCTCGGTCAGGGTGAGCCCGAGCATGGTTTCCAGCATCGACACGTCGATCATCTGGCCGACTCCCGTGGTGTAGCGCTGCACCATGGCGGTCATTATGGCGCCGAAGGCGTAGGTGCCGCTGAGCACGTCGGCGGTGTAGATGCCGCAATTGTCAGGGCGTAGGCGGCCCTCCTGATAGGCGAGGTGGGCGAGTTCGTAGCCGGACGCGGCGTGGATCGCCGGGGCGTAGGCGGCGAGGGTCGATGAGGGTCCGGTCTGGCCGTAGCCGGAGATGGCGCAGTAGATCAGCCTCGGGTTCAACTGGCTCAGCGCGTCGTAGCCGAGGCCGAACCGCGCCATGATGCCGGGGCGGTAGTTCTCGACCAGGATGTCGGCGTCGGCCACCAGCCGGCGCATGGCTTCCTGGCCGGCTGGCTGTTTAAGGTCGAGTGCAATCGATCGTTTGCCGGCGTTGAGCTGGCCGTAGGAGGTGCTGGCGCCTTCGCGAAGCGGCGGGCGCTCACGCGTCATGTCGCCCTCCGGGCCTTCCACCTTGATCACCGCGGCGCCCATGTCGGCCAGCAGGCGCGAACAATAGGGTCCGGCGATGGTGGTGGTGAGGTCGAGCACGCGGATGCCTTCGAGGGGCCGTGCTTTTGGAGTGTCGGTCAAACCGGGCGCTCCCCGGCGATGGTGACGCGGTGGCCGGAGCGGGTGTGCGGCCAGTAGTCCCACATCGCGCGGTGCTGGGTACAGCGGTTGTCCCAGAAGGCGACGGCGTTCTCGGTCCAGCGGAAACGGCATTGGAACAACGGGTTTTCGGCAAGCGAGTAGAGGTAGGCGAGAATGGCGTCGCTCTCGTCACGTGGGATGCCGAGGATGCGGCGGGTGAAGCCTCGGTTGACATACAGCGCGCGTTTGCCGGTGACAGGGTGGGTGCGGACGACCGGGTGCTCGGCGCTGGGGTATTTCTCGCGGTCGGCGACGCCGAAGTTTGCGTAGAGGCCGCGATAGACGTCGGTGCCATCGTGGAACGCGGTGAGGCCTTCGAGGTAGGTCTTCATGCGGTCGGACAGCGCCTCGTAGGCGGCGTACATGCTGGCGAAAAGGGTGTCGCCGCCTTTGGGCGGGCATCGGTTGATGTGCAGGATGCTGCCCATCGGCGGTTTTATGTCGCAGGAAACATCCGAGTGCCAACCTTCGCCGTTGGCGCG
>JANXRT010000536.1 GCA_025356735.1 Acetobacteraceae bacterium
AGCATCGCCGCGGTCTCGCCCATCCGCTCCTGCATCCCGCCCGAGGCGCGGCGCACCCGCTTGCCGATGCGCTGGATCGGCAGCGCGGCCAGCGGATACAGGCACGCGGCGATCGCGCTCAGCACCCAATCCAGCCACAGCATCGAGGCGATCAGCCCGACTACCGTGATCGCGTCGGCCAGCCCGTTGACCGCGCGCGTCATCGCTTCCCGGATGGTCGCAGCGTCGGTTGTGAATCGGGCCGCGAGCTGCGCCGGCGCCTCGCGCTCGAGTCGGGAAAGGTCGGCGCGGACCAGGTGGCCGAACATCCGCCCTTGCAGATCGCGGATGGTCATCAGCACGACCTGCTGCACCACGACATTCTGGAAATACTGCGCCGCCGCCTTGATCGAGGTGACGATGATCACCAAAATCGGCAGCTGGTAGAGGATGCGCTGGTCGCGTGCCGTGAACATCGAGAACGCATGGTCGATCACTACCGGATACAGCGCCGTGGTTCCGGCCATGATCGCGGTCAGCGCCCCGACCACGACCATCCGCCCGCGGTAACGCCGGACATGCTCGCGCCATAGCCGCCACAGCAACGCACGGGATGTCTCGGCCGGCGCCTCGATCACGGAATTGGTGGCGTCCATGGCGCCGCGTGTATCAGCCGGCGACGCGTCTCGCCAGTTCGGCCTGGCAGGCGGACGCGTCCGGCACGCAGCCGGCCTGCAGCCACCAACTTCGAACCTGCCGCAACAGCTCGCCGACCTGAGGGCCGGGGAGAAAGCCAAGCGCCAGCACGTCGCGGCCTTCCAGCGGGAAGATGGGGCGCGGGATCGACGCTATGCGATCTCGAAGATCAGCCCAGGAAGGATAGGGCTCTGCCCCGCCTTCAAGCCTGGGGGATAGCGTCCCTGGACGCACCTCATTTAGCCAGGCCCGGCCTATGAGAATTTCCGCCGGAACTTCTGCCAGGGCGCGGCGGATACTATCGTCGTCAACCGAAGGCGTCAGCGATAATGGCTGGCATAGGGCCAGTAAGTGAGTGCGCTCGGCGGTCGACAAACGTAACTCGTCGGCGCCAGCGCCCAATGCCGCCAGTCGCAACAGCGGGTCAGCCGGCGCGCCGATGGCGATCAGCTGGGACAACCCGCCCGCATCGGCGCCCGGCAGCACTTTCCCCAGCACGCCAAGCGCGGCCATCAGAACAACGGCAGCCCCAGGATCGGGCGCCGCGAGAATTCGCCGCAGCTCGCCCCATACCCGCTCGGGCGACAGGATGCCAAGGCCGGGCACCCCGTCGCCGATGGCCCGCAGCGCAGCCAGGTCCGGGGCGGCACCCGGGGCCGCATACCTCGCCTGGAAGCGAAAGAAGCGAAGGATGCGCAGGTAATCCTCGGCGATCCGGGTCGCCGGGTCACCGACGAAACGCACCAGGCCGGCGCGCAGATCAGAAATGCCGTTGAAATAATCGAAAACCTCGCCGGCCGCCGACATTGACATGGCATTCATGGAAAAGTCCCGACGCGCCGCGTCCTGCCGCCAGTCATCGGTGAACGCGACCGTCGCATGACGGCCATCGGTCGCCACGTCGCGCCGCAGCGTCGTGATCTCGAAGCCGGTGCCATCGACCAGGGCAGTTACCGTGCCGTGATCGATGCCGGTCGGAATGGCACGGATGCCCGCATCCCGCAGCGCCTGCGTAATGCGGGCCGGCAACGACGGCGTCGCCAGGTCGATGTCGGCGACGGTATGCCCGGCCAGCGCATCGCGCACCGCGCCGCCGACGATGCGGGCATCGGGCAACGCGGCCAGAACCCGCTGCAACGCCGGATCGGCCAGGAACGCCGGCGGCGCAATCCGCAGCGCCGGTGCGGAAGCGGTCATCGCCGCAGCTGTTCGGCCAGATGCACCAGTATCGCCGCCGTGGCGCCCCAGATGCGGTGCTCGGCGTGCGGCCACACCCAGTATTCGCGCGTCCGGCCGAACGTCGTCTCGAACTCCCGCCGCGGCGCCGCCGGATCAAGCAGCGTCGAGAACGGCAGCTCGAACACCGCGTCCACCTCCTCCGGCGAGGCGACGTAGGTCAGGCCGGGCGGCAGCAGCCCGAGCACCGGCGTGATGCGGTAGCCGGTGCCGGTGACGTAGGTCTCCATCCGCCCGACGATCTCGACGTTGCCGGGATCAAGCGCGATCTCCTCCATCGCCTCGCGCAAGGCCGCGGCCTCCGCGTCGGCGTCGCCGGGATCGATCCGCCCGCCCGGAAAGCTCACCTGCCCGGCATGCTTCTTCATGTGCGCGGTGCGCCTGGTCAGCAGCACGGCGGGTTCCCGGTGCAGCACGATCGGCACCAGCACGGCGGCCGGCACGAGGTTCTCGGGAATGCCGTCCAGCCCGTCATCGGCGTGGCGGGACGGGTCAGCGTGGCGCGCCGCCGGCTCGGACAGCCGGGCGCGCAGCTCACCCGCGTTCAACGCCGGAGCGGCCCTAGCATTCGGCATCCTCCGGCGGCAGCTCGCCAAGCACGAAGAAGCTGCCGCTGCTCCATACGCCGAGCACCTGTCGGCCATCGATTTCGCGCGGCACCGCCAGCGCCACCAACTCGTAATAGACCGCGCGGCCGATTCGGGCCTCGATCGGCCACCTGCCCTTGCCCGGCCGCACGATGATGTACGGCGTCGGCTCGCAGGTCATGATGTCCATCGACACGCGGATCGGATGCTCGGGGCCGGCGGTGAAGATCTCGTCCACGTTGCTGCGGAACGACAGCACCTGGTTGGCGCCGTCGCCCTTCCAGTCGAGCTCGACGGCCAGGAACGGCGCGTCCACCACCTCGATGCGGCCACGCTCGGCGGGCGTCTCCAGCCAGAACGATCCGTCCGGCTCGCGCTTGAGCACGCTGGCGAACAGGCACACCAGCTCCTTGCGGTTGATCGGGGTGCCGCGATACAGCCACGAGGCGTCGCGGCGGATGACGAACGGCAGGTCGCCGCACTCGGTCGGCACCCGCTTCGGGCGGATGACGGACGGAAGCTCGATACCGGCAGGAGCCAATGGGGTCGGACGGACGGTGGAATGGGACTGCCCGCCGTCCGCATGGCCAGCGCCTTGGGGGGGCCGCGATTTGCTCGCCTCGTTCACGTATTCACCCCATCCTCTTGCCGTGCCGCACTCGCCCGCCTGATATAGGTAGCATTGCCCCATGGGTGAAAGTGCCCCGCCGCCTAAACGGAACCGAATCGATAGAAATGGATTAAGCCATGCCTGCCGAATTGGCGTCTTTTCCCATAGCGCCGTCCAACCCGTCTGCCGAAGTGCCGATCCAGTCGATCGAAGCCCTTGGCAGCCGCATCGCCGCGGTCCGTGCCGCGGTCGGCACCATGATCTTTGGACAGCGAGAGGTCGTCGA
>JANXRT010000523.1 GCA_025356735.1 Acetobacteraceae bacterium
TCGAGGGCGTGTCGCACGGCATCGACATCGCCGCCGGCGCCAAGGTGCATCAGGCCACCAACCGCCTGCTGTTCGTCGATCGCTGGCGCGCGGCGCTGGCGCGGGACCATTTTCCGTCCGGCCGGCAGGTCCTCCGCGCCCGCGAGCGCGGCCGCCCGATCGTGCTGGTGATCGATCACTACGTGCCCGAACCTGACCGCGACGCCGGCTCGCGAAACCTGCTGAGCCTGATCCTGGCCCTGCAGCAGGCCGGCATGGCGGTGAAGTTCGCGCCCCAGGGCGGCATCGAGAGTTCTCGCTACAGCCGCGATCTCGAAGCGATGGGCATCGAGCTCCTGGTCCGCGGCGCCCATGCGACGTCCGCCCACGGCCATGCCGCGTGGCTCGCCGAGCATGGCGGCTCGCTCGACTTGGTGCTGGTGTCGCGCCCGGACGTCGCGCGAAACTATCTTGCGATCCTTCGCCGGCACACCAGCGCGAAAATCGTCTATTACGGCCACGACCTTCATTTTGCCCGGCTGCGGCGTCAGGCTGACGTGCTGGGCGATGCCGGGGCTGCCCGCCGTTCAGCGCTGATGGAGCGGCTGGAACGCCACGTCTGGCGTGCCTGTGACCTTGCGCTCTATCCCTCTGTCGAGGAGGCCGAGGCGGTGGCGCGGCTGGAGCCTGGCGTGCTCGTTCGTGCGGTAACGCCGTTCAGCTTCGCGCACTTCCCGCCGCCGCGGCTGGCCGCGCCGGGCCTCATCCTGCTGTTCGTCGCCGGCTTCGCCCATCCGCCCAACGAGGATGCGGCGATATGGCTGGTGCGCGAGATCCTTCCGCTGGTGCGGGCAAGGCTGCCCGAGGTGTGTCTGCGCATCGTCGGCTCCAACCCGACATCCCGGGTCCGCGGCCTGGCAGGACAGGGAATCCGCATCGAAGCCGATGTTGCCGCTTCCGACCTCGTTAGCGCGTATGACCAGGCCCGCGTCGCCGTGGTGCCGCTGCGCTTCGGCGCCGGAGTCAAGCTCAAGGTGGTCGAGGCGCTGCATACCGGATTGCCCCTGGTCACCACGCGCGTCGGCGCGCAGGGCCTCTCCGGCCTGTCCGCGATCGCCGCGGTAGCCGCCGATGCCGAAGGGATCGCCGAGGCGATCTGCCGGCTGATGACCGACGATGCCCTTTGGCTCGAACGGTCGGCAGCGCAGATGGCATATGCCCGCGAAAACTTCTCGCAGGCGGCGGTGCGAGCCTCGCTGCTGGGCGCGCTCGCGGTTTTGGAGCCGCAATCCCTGGCGGTGGCGGCCGAATGAGCACGTTAGGCAAAATCCTCCGCTGGCTGGTCGCCGGCCAGCTTCCCGCACATGTCCGCGCCTATCTGCGGGTTCGGCTGGATGCCAGGAAGCTGGCCGCGTCCAGCCTGTTCGATGCCGCCTGGTACGTCGCGGCCTATGACGACGTTGCAATCTCCGGCCGCAGCCCGGCGCTGCACTACCGGCTGCGCGGCGCCGCCGAGGGCCGCCGGCCCGGGCCGCACTTCGACGGCGATGCCTACCTGGCCAGCTATCCGGAGCTGCGCGGCAGCGACGCCAACCCGCTGCTGCATTGCCTTCGCCACGGCGACGATAGGCCGGGGCGGATCGATCCGTCGACCCGGGAACCGCCGCTGCCGCGCCTGCCGGTGGATGCAACCGGCTACAGGAAATGGATCGCCGCCTGCGATGCGATGAGTTTGGCCGAACGGGAGGCGATGGAAGCCCGCATCTCCGTGATGCGCTGGCGGCCGACCTTTTCGATCGTGCTGTCTGGCGCCGCGACGGCCACCGGCTTCAGGCGGTCGCTGGATGCCCTGCAGGCTCAGGCCTATCCGGAGTGGGAAGCCCTGCTGCCCCAAACGGACACGATCCCGCTTGGCACCGATCGCCGCATCCGCCACGGCGCCGCCGCCGACGCCATCGGCGATTTCATGCTGTTCCTGACGCCCGCGATTCTGCCCGGCGCCACCGCGTTGTTCGAGATGGCTGTTGCCGCCGGCGCCGATACCGAGCTGATCTACGCCGACGAGGACCAGATCGACACGGACGGGCAACGCCATTCGCCCTGGTTCAAGCCCGGCTGGGATCCCGATCTGTTGGCGGTGCAGGATTTTCCCGGCCAGGCCTGCGCCTGGCGGCGGTCGCGGTTCGAAACTCTGCGCGCGGTGCCGACCCTCGGCGATCCGGGCCTCCTGACGCTCGACGCAGCGCGCGTCCGCCACGTCGCGGCGATCCTGTTCCACCGCACCGAGCCGCCGCGTGGCACCCGCGCGATCACCCGCATCCACCATGGCGTGCCGAGCCCGGAGCCGCTGGTCTCGATCATCGTGCCGACCCGGGACCGCGCGCATCTGCTGCGCAAATGCGCCGACGGCGTGCTCAACCGCACCGCCTACCGCAACATCGAACTGCTGATCGTGGACAATGACAGCCGCGCCGGCCGCACCCACCGACTGCTGCGAAAACTCCGGCACGATCCCCGCGTGCGGATATTGCACCATGCCGGTGCCTTCAACTGGTCGGCGATGAACAACGCGGCTGCCAGCGAGGCGCGCGGCGAGGTGCTCCTGCTGCTCAACAACGACATCGAGGTGATCGCGCCGCCAGGCCTGCGCGGCGACTGGCTGCACGAGCTGGTCGGACAGGCGCTGCGCCCTGAGGTCGGCGCCGTCGGCGCGAGGCTGCTCTATCCGGACGGCCGGCTGCAACATGCCGGCATCACGCTGGGCGCGGGCGCCGCGTCGGCGCACCTGATGCGGCATGCCAGCGCTGGCGAGGTGCCCTCCTGCCTCGGCCTTGAGCACGTCCGCGGCGTCGCCGCGGTGACCGGAGCCTGCATGGCGATGCGGCGCTCGGTGTTCGAGCAGGTCGGCGGCATCGAGGCGGAGCATCTCGCGCAGACCCATAACGACATCGACCTGTGCCTCCGGCTTCGCAGCCACGGCTACCGGATCCTCGTCACGCCGCATGCGACGCTCGTTCACCATGAGGCGGCCACACGCGGCGCCGATGCCAGTGCGGCCCAATGCCGGCGCACAGCCGGCGAGCGTGCCTACCTGACACGCCGGTGGGGTGAGCTGGCGCAGGCCGATCCCTACCTCAATCCCAACCTGACGGTCGTCGCCGACCGCCTGGCCTTTGCGCCGCCGCTGCCAAGGGACTGGGCGGTCAGCTCGCCTTCACCTTCACGTAGCTCCCGGGCGCATCCTCGATTGGCGTGAGACGGCGATCGCCGGGCACCCGGGCCGGCACCTGGTCGCGGTCGAACGCGGCGACCCAGCGCTGCCAGTCCGGCCACCACGATCCGGCGATCTCGGTGGCACCCTCCAGCCACGCCTCCGGCGTCGTCGGCACGGCGGGATTGATCCAATGGCTGTACTTGCCGCCATCGGGCGGATTGACCACACCGGCGATGTGGCCCGACGCCGCCAGCACGAACCGGCTGTCGCCGGCAAGAAGCTGGGTGCCGCGATAGGTCGATTTCCACGGCGCGATGTGATCCTCCCGCGTCGACAGGAAATAGGCCGGCGTATGGATGCGCGACAAATCGATCTTGACCCCGGCGAGCTCGATGCCGCCGGGCTCGCGCAGTTTGTTGGCCTGGTACATCTGGCGCAGGTAGAAGCTGTGCATGGCCGCCGGCATGCGCGTCGAATCGCTGTTCCAGTACAGCAGGTCGAACGGGAACGGCTCGTTGCCCAGCAGGTAGTTGTTGACCACGAACGACCATATCAGGTCGTTGGCACGCAGCATGTTGAAGGTCGTCGCCATCTCGCTGCCTTCGAGGTAGCCGCGCTTGTTCATCTTCTCCTCGAGCGCGGTCAGCTGCTCCTCGTCGATGAACACGCCGAGCTCGCCGGCCTCCTGGAAGTCCATCATGGTGACGAAGAACGTCGCCGAGGCGATCCGGTCGTCGTTCTTTTCCGCCATATAGGCGAGGGTCGAGGCCAGCAGCGTGCCGCCCAGGCAGTAGCCGATCGCGTTGACCCGCCGCTCGCCGGTCGCCTGCTCGATCGCGTCGAGCGCATCGAGGTAGCCGTGGCGCAGGTAGCTGGCGAAATCCGTCTCGGCCATGGTCTCGTCGGGATTGACCCAGGAGATCATGAACACGGTGTGGCCCTGCGACACCGCCCAGCGCACCAGGCTGTTCCTCGGCCGCAGATCGAGGATGTAGAACTTGTTGATCCAGGGCGGGCAGATCAGCAGCGGCCGCTTCAGCACGGTGTCGGTCGTCGGCGAATACTGGATCAGCTGCATCAGCTTGTTCTGGTAGACGACCTTGCCGGGCGACACGCCGATGTTCTCGCCGAGCTTAAACGCATCCATGTCGGTCATCTTGATGCGCAGGCTGCCCTTGCCGGCCTCAAGGTCCGACAGCAGATTGTTCAGCCCCTTGATCAGATTCTCGCCGCGGGTTTCCACCGTCTTGCGCAGCACTTCCGGGTTGGTCAGCAAGAAGTTGGTCGGGCTCATCGCATCGACGAACTGGCGAGCATAGAAATCGACCTTCTGTGCGGTCTTCGGGTCCAGCCCATCGACCTTGGTCACCACATCGGTCACGAACCGCGCCGACAGCAGGTAGGACTGCTTGATGAAGTCGAAGACCTCGCTTTCCTTCCAGGCCTCGTCCTTGAAGCGCTTGTCGCCCGGCGCCTCAATCACCGGCGTGTTCTCGCCGCCCATCATGCGCCGCGCGGTGTTCTGCCACAGCGTCATGTAGTCCTGCCAGAAGCCGAGCTGCGCCTGCACCAACTGGCCCGGCTGCGCCATCAGCTTGGCCGTCATCTCCAGGAAAGCATTGGCGATGGTCAGCGGGTTGCGCGCCGGCTCCTCGCTGTTCTGCCGGCTCAGCCAATCGTTCACCAGCCGCTGCGACCGCTCGGCAATGCCTGACATCGACCGGCTGATCTCGGCCGGATCCGGCAGCTTGAACGCCGCGTGTTCACCCGTGCCGCCGGCCGGCTCAGCCGCTTTCGGGGCCGCCGGAGTAGGAGTCGGCGCAGTAGCGGGAACTGTGTCGGTGGCTGGGGCAGCGGGCGCGATCACCGGCGCGAGGCCGGCCGGCTCTGCCGGGGTGCCGGCGCCGCGCGCGATCGCCGCTTCCACCACCGTGTCACGCGGCGTCTGCTGCTCCGTGTCAACAGGGCTGGCGGAGGGCCGCGCCTTCGGCAGGCTGGCGACCGCCTTGGTGCGATTTCTATCGGTCGAGGGCTTTACCGTGTCGGCCATCATGACATCCTTTCCGTTGCCATCGCCCCGGGTTAGATACGGCGCGCGTATCCGGAGCAGGCAGTCAATATGTACAGAGGAATCGGCTTCAAGGCCAGGGACGGGGGCATCCGGCGGCAGCGCTTTCTGCCTGCCACGGCGCTCGGCCAGCCGATGCCGCCGGTACTGTTCCTGCTTTTGCTCGCCGGTTGCGGGTCCATCCCGGAGTCGGTCAATCCGGTCGACTGGTGGCATGATTTGCAGGGCGGCAAGATCGCCGAGCAACGTCCGCCGCCGCCGGGTGCCATCGACCCGTATCCAAACCTGGCGACCGTCCCGGTGCGTCCGGCCTTCACCGATGTCGCCACCCGCAACCGCATGACCGAGGGCCTCGTCGCCGACCGCGCGCATGCGCAGTACGAGCAGGCTCAGGCGCCGCTGCCGGATCCGTCTACACCTGGCGTGGCGCCGGGTCTGCCGGGCGCGAAGACGCCATCTTCCGCCAGCCCATTACCTGCCGCCGATACCCTGCCGCCGGCTGCCAGCGCCTCGCTCGCCGCCGCCAGCGCACCACCAGTTAGCGCCCCGCCGGCCAGTGCACCGCCGGTCCGGGCCGCGTCGAACCCGGCTTCAACCGGCACCGCGGCACCTGGCCTCGCCTCGCCTGTTGGTCCCGCCGGCACCGGGGTGTTGCTGCCGCCGACCGTCAGGACGGAAACAACCCCCAGCGGACCGCCGCCGCCGCTGCCGCAAGCGCCGCCGCCGCGGCCCAACCTGCCCGGCTATCCCGCCGGCGCCGGTGCCCCGGTCGCCGTTGACCGGCTGCCCGCCGCCGCACCGGCAGCCTCGCCGGGCGAGGTCGCGGTGGCCTTCCCGCGCGGCTCGGCCAGGCTTGATCCTACCGGAACCGCCGCTCTGCGTGGGCTCGCCGGGCGCCGGGGTGCGGCTGTCATCGTCGTTGTCGGTCACGGCGACGGCGTCTCGCCGACGCCGGAAGCCCAGTTCGCCGCTCTGGTGCTGGCGCTGGCCCGTGCTCAGGCGATGGTCGCGGTGCTAACCGAGGGCGGCGCACCGCCCACGGCGCTGGTCGTCGATGCGCAGGTCGCGGGTCGCGGCGCGGCAGCCCGGCTGCTAGACTGATCTCAATCTCCTTTCAACCGAACATGCCGACCAGCAAGGCCTGCCACATGTCGCCCAGCAAGAACACTTCCGACCCGTCGATGCAGGCGGGAGAATTTCACCGCATTCGCCGCCTGCCGCCCTACGTGTTCGCCGAGGTCAACGGTGCCAAGGCGCGCGCGCGCACCGCCGGCGACGACATCATCGACCTCGGCATGGGCAATCCCGATAGCCCGACGCCGCCGCACATCGTCGCCAAGCTGATCGAAACGGTGCAGGATCCGCGCAGCCACCGCTACTCGGTCAGCAAGGGAATTCCCGGCCTACGCCGCGCGCTCGCCGGCTATTACGAGCGCCGCTTCGACGTTAAGCTCGACCCCGAAACCGAGGTCATCGCGACGCTCGGCTCCAAGGAAGGTCTGGCCAACCTTGCCGCCGCCATCACCAGCCCGGGCGACACCATCCTGGTGCCGAACCCGTCCTATCCGATCCACCAGTTCGGCTTCATCATCGCCGGCGCCTCGGTGCGCAGCCTGCCAGCCTCGCCCGACCACGAGATGCTGGAGGCGCTCGACCGTGCGGTCCGCCATTCGGTGCCGAAACCGACCGCGCTGATCGTCAATTTTCCTTCAAATCCAACCGCCTATTGCGCCGACCTCGACTTCTACAAGGAGATCGTCAAGTTCTGCCGCAGGCACGAGATCTGGATCCTGTCCGACCTCGCCTACGCGGAAATCTATTTCGGCGACAAGATCCCGCCCTCGGTGCTCCAGGTGCCCGGTGCCAAAGACATCACGGTCGAGTTCACCAGCCTGTCGAAGACCTATTCGATGCCCGGCTGGCGGATGGGCTTCGCCGCCGGCAACCCGCGTTTGATCGAGGCGCTGACGCGGATGAAATCCTACCTCGACTACGGCGCCTTTACCCCGATCCAGGTCGCCGCCACCACCGCGCTGACCGGCCCGCAGGAATGTGTCGCCGAAATGCGCGAGCTTTACCGCGATCGCCGCGACGTGCTGATCCGCGGCCTGGCCCAGGCCGGCTGGGACATGCCCAACCCGGAGGGCTCGATGTTCGCCTGGGCGCCGATCCCGCCCGCCTACGCCCATCTCGGCAGCGTCGCCTTCTCCAAGCTTCTTTTGGCGCGCGCGAAAGTCGCGGTGGCGCCCGGCCTCGGCTTCGGCGAGCAGGGCGACGGCCATGTCCGCATCGCCTTCGTCGAGAACACCCACCGGCTGCGCCAGGCGGTCCGCAGCATCCGCGGCTTCCTCCAGGCCGGCTCCAACGAGGCCGATCCCGCGCTGGCGCTCGCCGCTTCGGCATCGGCATGACCCGCCCGCTATCGGTCGCCGTCGCCGGCCTCGGCACCGTCGGCGCCGGCGTGCTGACGCTGCTGCGCGACAACGCCGACATCGTCACGGCCCGCGCCGGAAGGCCGATCGCCGTCACCGCCGTCTCCGCCCGCGACCGCACGCGCGACCGCGGCGTGGCGCTGTCCGGCCTGCACTGGTACGACGATCCGGTGGCGCTGGCGACCGATCCCCGCGTCGATGTCGTGGTCGAGCTGATCGGCGGCTCGGAGGGCCCCGCCCGCGCGCTGGTCCAGGCCGCCTTGGCCGCCGGCAAGCCGGTGGTCTCCGCCAACAAGGCGCTGCTCGCCGTGCACGGCGCCGAACTCGCCGACCTCGCCGAGCGCCACGAGGTCACGCTGGCGTTCGAGGCCGCGGTGGCCGGCGGCATCCCCGCCATCAAGGCCTTGCGTGAAGGGCTGTCCGCCAACCGCATCTCCCGGGTCGCCGGCATTCTCACCGGTACCTGCAACTACATCCTGACGGTGATGCGCGAGCATGGCCGCGAATTCGCCGACGTGCTCGCCGATGCCCAGAAGCTCGGTTACGCGGAGGCCGACCCGGCCTTCGACATCGACGGCATCGACGCCGCCCACAAGCTGGCCATCCTGGCGGCGTTGGCGTTCGGCCGGCCGGTGGCGTTCGACGACGTCTATGTCGAGGGTATCCGGAACGTCTCCGCGCTCGACATCGCCTTCGCCGACGAACTCGGCTACCGGATAAAGCTGCTCGGCATCGCGCGCCAGACCGAGGCCGGGATCGAGGCGCGGGTGCATCCCTGCATGATCCCGATGGCGGCACCCATCGCGCTGGTCGATGGCGTCTTCAACGCGGTCGTCGCCGAGGCCGATTTCGCCGGCCGCGTCATGCTGCAAGGCCGTGGCGCCGGCGCCGGGCCGACCGCTTCGGCCGTGGTCGCCGACCTGATCGACATCGCCCGCGGCCGCGCGACGCCGGTCTGGGGCGCCGCGTCCGGCGCGCTATCCGACGTTCCATCGCTGCCGATGTCGTCGCATGTCGGCGCCTACTACCTTCGGCTGATGGTGGTGGACCGGCCCGGTGTGATCGCCGACGTCACGGCGGTGCTGCGCGACCACGGCATCTCGCTCGAATCCATGCTCCAGCGCGGCCGCAGCCCGGGCGAGGCGGTGCCGATCGTGATGGTGACGCATGATACCAACGAGGCGGCGATGCGCGTGGCACTGAGCCTGATCGCCGAGCTGGACACGGTGCTGGAAGCGCCGGCGATGATCCGGATCGAGGCCGGCTGATT
>JANXRT010000526.1 GCA_025356735.1 Acetobacteraceae bacterium
TCTGTCGCTGCCTTGACGCACATCCGTTCCCGCCCCTGGCTGGAGCAGATGTGCGCGCGGGCGACGCGGGTGGACCCGCACGGCGGTCCCTACGACACCCAACGCGCCCTGGTGTTCCACCCCGACGATCCGCTGTTCGCGCAATTTCGAAAGCGCATGGAGACCGAGCAGGGCACGTTGGCGCGGCGCCCGAAACTGGGCCGCCAGGCGACGCTGCCGCTATGGCTGATCGACCAGCTGCCGCCGGCCCGAGACGGCATCGTGCCGCTACAGTCCAACGCGCTCGCGCTGCGTTTCGACCAGCTGCAGCCCGGGCCGGAGCTGGCGATGCGGCGGCCCGAGCGCGAGGCGGCGCAGTCGGAGCTGCTGGAAGCGCCGTCCGCCACCGAGCGCCGGCTGCGCGCGCGACTCGGCGAGATGATCGCGATGCAGGCGGTTGAGGACGGCGCCGGCCGCGCGGGGCTGCAGGGTGGCCTGTCAGGACCGGGACTGTATCATCGCTACAACGCGGCGCTGAAGCGCGCCACCGGCAACAAGAGCCGGGCCCGCATGACCCTGGCGGAACTGGAGGCGGCGATCGGCTGGCTTGAGCGCAACCGGGTTTCAGAGCATCTGCACCTGCTGGACGAGGACCCGCAATATGCCTGGACGGCACGCCAGCGCGGCGAATGGAAGCCGCCGGTGGGGCGGAGCCGGCGGTCGGGATAGGTCTGCGTCGGTGCTCTCCGGGTAAACCGATGCTGCAAAAACATGATGAACGTGAATTGCCGGAAAAGCGACGATAATGCTTGAAAATCAACAAAATGGAAATACTTAGAACAATTTCGCAACCAGGGCTGTCTCAAGTCATCAATTTTAGCTTTCTTGCAAATAAAGGTTTATTTTGTTTCCCTAACGGTCTACTGCTAATTTGTGTCGTTATAACCAGATGTAGGTCTTCCGATTTAGACAGGAGCCATCCGTGCCGAGTAGCGAAGACGGCCATGTTGCCCTGCCGGAACCGCTTGCTCCCGGCGTTGAGATAAACATAAATCACAGCCTTCTCCTTCAACTTCAGGTTAGAAGCGCGCTTCTTGAGTTGAGGGAAACGTTGAAGGTAACCAGAACGATTGCTGTGACTTAGATAAAATTGGGTCCAAATTCCGTTCTGTCGAAGCGATTACGCGTCCCTGTGTCGTAGGCTTTAGCCGTAATACGGCCGCCTTAGCGGCACTGCGCCCGAACGAACGCGCGGTCCATGTCCGACATCGCTTCGCCAAGTTGCGCTCGCTGCAAGACGGCGCTGCAGCGTGGCGATGATGTCGGCACCGGCGCACCCACCGGCCTTGCCGCCATGGCCACCAGCCGCTGCTCATACAATGCGACATCGGCTCGTGTGTCCGCCGAACGCAGCGCATCCCGCAGGGCGGCAAGATAGAGGTGTGTCGGTTCGCTTCGTGGCCGGCCGCTCAATTTCGCAACCTCCGGGCCGGCGAACGCCACCAGCAAACGGGAACCGGCGGCCGGTGCCGCGAGCAACGACGCCTGGAAACGCTCTTTTCCGCGCTCGCCGGCCAGGGAGCGCACCGCGAGATGCTGAACGGTTCCATCCGGCCGGAACACGTCGAACCGCACTGGCCCGCCCACCTCGGTCAGCGAAAAACTAAGCTCGCCGGCGAACTCGTGCGTCGGCAGGTGGATCAGTTTTCCTAGGCTTTCTCGCGTCTGCCGCACTGAGGACCCCAGGACGTTCAAGACCTCGCACGCGAATGGCGGCAGCGTATCCAAGGCCGGTGCGTTCGGCCGAAAGCCCCGCGCGGCCTCGATGCGCCCCACGGGGATCGTGCAACTCTCGCCGCCATCCAAGGTCCGCGAGCGTGGCAACGCGTCCGCCGAAACCGCCGGCGGCCGCGCCAGCCCAGCCACGTGAACCGGCGGCGCGTTGCCGGTGAACGAGAAGAAACCGTCGATTGGCGAGGTCGAGACCCAGGGCTGCTGGCTGCCGCCGGTGCTACGCTTGACCTCCAGCCCGACCTGGTTGAACAGCCGGAAGATATCCAGGCCGGGTTGCTGCATGCTGCTGGCCAGCGCAGTCGTGTAGGGGCTGTTGGCGCCGGTGCCGTCGGCCGCCACGTTGCCCGGCTGGGTCGCGTAGGAGATTAGCGTGCCCTCCGGCGCGCGCATCTCGGCCAGGCCGCCTTGCAGCGAGCGGAGCCCGCGGTTGGCGAACGGGTTGTTGCGGCAGGCATCGAGCAGGACAAGGTTCAGCCTTGTGCCGGCGCCCTCCATCTGGCGCAGCACGAGGTCGGCGTCGACCATCTGGAAATCGAGGTCCTGCGGCCGGTTCGGGTTGGCATCGACCGGAACCAGCCAGTTGACGCCCTGGACCTGGAGTCCGTGGCCGGAATAGTAGAACAGCCCGACATCGGCGCCGGCCAGGACACGGCCGAAATCCTGTACTGCCTGGGCAAGCTGCGCCCGATCAAGGTCAAGCTGCGGGCCGCCTCCGACGAGGGTGAAACCGAGCTTTTGCAGAGTTGCGGCGATCAACCTGGCATCGTTGGCAGTGTTCGCCAGGCGATCGACCGATTTGTAGGCACTGTTGCCGATCACCAGCGCGACGCGCTTGCCGCCGATCTGCGTATCCGCCGAAGCGTATGAGATGCCGAAGCCAAGCGTCGCCAGCACGAGCAGCGCAAAAGCAAGGCGCCGCATCAGCACCTCGAAACAACCTTGAACTCGACCCGGCGGTCGAGCGCGTCGCCGGCGTTGTCGGCGCCGGTGCCGACGAGGTTCTGCCGCCCACCCATGCCGGCGGCCACGATCCGGCCACGCAGCGCGGCGGTATCCTGCTCCAGACGGGTCTTGACGGCTTCGGCGCGCACAACCGAAAGCTGCTCGTTCAGGGCGGCCGAGCCCGACGCGCTGGTATGGCCGGTGACCTGCAGGCAGGCGGCAGTGGCGGCGCTGCGGTCGGCGATCTGGCGCAGCCACATGTCGTAGGCGCCGCTGACCTGCGGATCGGCGATGAACGCGGTCGACCCGGGGCGGAACAGCAGCTTCACCGCCAGCCGGTCATGCTGCAGGCCGTACTTGACCAAGTCGCCGAAGGCGGCCGCCGCCTGGTCGCGCTGGCCGAGTTTTGCCCGGGTCAGATAGAGGCCGTTGAAGACCCGCAGCTGGTCGCCGTTCGGCGAGGCGCGGGCGTCGCTGTAGAGAGCCAGGGCGTCGTTGTACTTGCCGCTGTCGTAGGCCTCGATCGCCTGGGCGACGATCGCCGCGGTGAGAATGCCGTTAAGGTAGGCGGGCGGGATCGGATCGCCGACCTTGGTCGCCTGGCAGGTGTTTATGTAGGCCTTCTCACTCGGATCGTCGGTCCAGGCCGGGCTGTCGGAGAAGGCTCGGGCCGGGGTCGTATCGACGCCTTCCGGCGTGGCCCGGGCGACGCTCTTGGCGATCGTCCTGCCCGATTTCAGGTCGGCCAGAACCAGGCAGAAGCGGAATGCCTCGCGCGTGCCAGCGGGCTGGTTCTGGGCGTTGACCGGGGTGAAGGTGCCGACCATCACCAGCGGCGCGGTGGCGAGGGTCGCGGCATTGAACGGCTGCAGGTCGATTTGCGGATATCGTTGCCGGGCGAGGTCGGCAAGCCGGTCGGCCAGCGCGCGGGTTGCCGCGGATTGCTCGCCGGTGACGCCGTTGACCAGCGGATCGATCACCACCGTCTGGCGGCCACCGGTGGCGACAGCTGCCGAAAACACCGCATTGCCGGCGTTAAGCACCGCCTGGTCGAACGTTACCGGTGCGGCTGGAGGAGCGGGCGGCGTCGCGGCCTGGACTACCGGCGGCGGCTGTTGCGCGCATCCGGCGAGCAGGATGGTGGCGAGAACGAACACGATCGTTGCCTGGAACCGCACTGGCATGGCCTCCCGTGATTTCATTTCGACTAAGGGTAGCGCCGGCCAGCCTCAATCGGCATCAAGTTTCGGTGGCAACCCTTCAAGAATGTCGAACATCAACGGAAATCTGTCGAAACAGTCAAACAGGCCCGACGCCGCTTTGCGATCGCCCTCGATATTCAGAGCGCCCGCGGTTTCCGCTTCCGCCAGCGACGTTACTCCGAGAACAAGGTCCTCCAGCGTGCGGCGGCTACATCGCAATTGGATACCGGCGCTTCTGGGGCCGGCCTGACGGCTCGCCAGCACGCAGTTGCGCAACGTCAAAAGAAAAAGCTCGTCGCGGTCGCTGACCCGCCAGTTCGCTTCAAGATCGCGCCCCGCCGCTCGCTCGGGATTGAGCCGAACCGCCAGATAGTCGAACAGCAGGGAGGTCGGCAGCCCGGCGACGAGGTCGGGCGCCAGCATGGCGCGCGGCGGCAGCTGTCGCTTGCCTTCGCGAAGTTCCTGTGCAGCGTACAAATAGGCGTTGCGCCAGGTCGCGGCCTCGGCCTGGTAGCCGAGCTGCTCGTAGGCGTCGGCCAGCAGCGCGCGGGATGCCGCATGGCCGGGTTCGGCGGCAACGGCAAAATTCATCACCTGGGCTACCCACCGGTAGTTGCCCGCCTCGTAATCCGCCGTCGCCCGGAGCAACGCCGCGTCCACTCCGCCCATGTAGGCGATGGTGCGGGTGGCGGTCTCGTAGGGCGGCAATGGATCGAGGTTGACGGGATTGCCGTCGTACCAGCCGAGGTAGCGCTGATAGACCGCCTTGGCGTTGTGCTTGAGCGAACCGTAATAGCCGCGCAGGAACCATTCGCGCTCCAGCGTTGCCGGCAGGGCGATTTCCTCGGCGATCTCGCCCGGCTTGCGCCCAAGATTGAGCAGCCGCAGCGATTGGTCGTGGATGAACTTGTAAAGGTCGTGCTGCTTTTCGAGGTAGGTCCGCACCCGGTCGGCACCCCAGATCGGCCAGTGGTGCTGGGCGATCAGCACCTTGGCCTGCGGGCAGAACATGTCCGCCGCCTGCCCCAGATATTTCGACCACATCAGCGGATCGCGCACCAGGGCGCCGCGCAGGGGCAGCAGGTTGTGCATGTGATGGGTGGCGTTCTCGGCGATGTCGAGCACGCCGAACTGCGGCAGGAAGAGGTGCATCTCGGCCGGCGCCTCGGTTTCCGGGGCGAGCTGAAAGACGAACTCGACGCCATCGATGCTGTGGGTCTCGACCGGTTCGCGGATCAACCGGGTCGGCGCGATCAGGCTCTGGGTGCCGCGCGCGGTGATCTTGCCAAGGCCGGTATCGACCTGGCCGCGCGGCCCCTGCCGCAAAAGTCCGCCGAACTGGAATTGCGCGCGGCGCGCCATCGCGTTGCCGGGCAGCACGTTCTCGCCGCCGACCGCCTCCATGAAGCCGTCCGGCGCCCAAATTTCGATCTCCCCGCAATTGACCTGTTCCTGGCTGACGACGCCGCAGACGCCGCCAAAATGGTCCGAGTGGCTGTGGGTGTAGATCACCGCCCGGATCGGGCGAGCCGGCCGATTTGCGAAATACAGTGCCATCGCCGCCTTCGCGACCTCGACCGTGGTCAGCGTGTCGATGATTATGAGCCCGGTACTGCCCTCGATGAGGGTGATGTTGGCAAGGTCGAGGCCGCGGATCTGGAAAACCCGCGGCACGACCTCGAACAGCCCATGCGCCATGTTGAGCCGCGCCATCCGCCACAGGCTCGGGTTGACGGTTTGCGGTGCCGTTTCGGAGTCCAGGAAGGCGTAGGGTGCCAGGTCCCAGACCTTCGAGCCGGACGCACCGTGGATGGCCGGCTGATCCAGGCCGGGGACGAGGCCGCGGCGTGACTCCTCGAAATCGGAGACGTCGGAGAAGGGCAGCGCCGAAAGGAGCCCGGCGTGCAGCGCGGCGGTGGCCTGGCTGGCTTCTTTCGGGGTGTCGGCCATGCTCACACCTGTCCAGTCCAGCTTTGCACCGCGAGGCTGGTCAGCGCGACCACGGCCCAGGTGCACATGCCGAGCAGCAGCGGACGGAACCCCGCGCCCGCGAACGCGCGCCAGTGGCCCTGCAGCCCGACCGCGGCCAGCGCCACCACCATCACGAAGCGCGCGGCGACCTGGACGTAGGGCGCGGCGGCGCCGATCAGCCCGACCGTGTTCAGCAGCGAGGCGGCCACGAACCACAGGATAAACCACGGCACCGCGTTCCGCAGACGCCTGGCCAACCCGCCGCTGACCTCCGCCGACCGGTCCAGAAACGGCATCGCCAGCCCGAATGCCAGGGTTACGGGAATGATCAGGGTCGTGCGCGTCAGCTTGACCACGGTCGCAAAATTTCCCGCCGCCGGGCTGAAGGCGAACCCGGCCGCGACCACGGCGGAGGTGTCGTTGACGGCTGTCCCGGCCCATAGGCCGAAGCCGTTGTCGCTCAGTCCGAGGGCATGGCCGAAACCGGGAAACAGGATCACCGCCAACATGTTGAACAGGAAGATGACGGATACCGAGTAGGCGATGTCCTCCGACCTGGCGCGGATCACCGGCGCCAGGGCGGCGATCGCCGAGGCGCCGCAGATCACCGTGCCGATGCCGATCAGGCAGCGGGTACGCCACTCGACCCCGAGCGCCCGGCCCAGCCCAAACGCGCAGAGGAAGCCGGCGCCGATGGTGATGGCCAGCAGCCACAGCGACGCCACCCCGGTATGGACGACGTCGAAAAGGTTCAGCGTGGCGCCGAGCAGGATGATGCCGGCGCGCAACGCCGTGCCGCTGATCGCCTTGACCCCGAGGCGCCTAGCGAGGTCGGTGCCGCCCGAGGCGTTGGCGATGGCGACGCCGATGATGATGGCGAACACCGGAGCGCCAACCACCGGCAGCCGCGTCCCGGCGTAGTAGGCGACGATCGCGATCGCCAGGCAGACGCCGATGCCGGGCGCCAGCGCGGCGAGCCGG
>JANXRT010000547.1 GCA_025356735.1 Acetobacteraceae bacterium
GTCGCAGCACGGCACGAATGGCATCGCGGTTGCGCAGGGCAGCCGGCGAGTGCGCCGGCGCGTCGGTCACGCGAAGCGGAAATGCTTCTCCAGATCTTTCTTCAGCTCGTCCATGTGCATGTTGTACTGGTAGAACCCGCCATTGTAGTTGCCGTCCTGGCGGCGGTTGCTTTCGCCCTCGAAATTATAGTAGCCGGGCGTGCAATCCTGATTTCGCGTGGTTTTTCCGCGGTGGCGAATAACCTCATCCACCCACCACTGCTCGGTCTCCGGTGCCGCGTCGATCGTCGTGTGGCCGTGCTCGCGGACGTACTGGATGCAGTCGGCGATGTGGCGCCCCTGGGTCTGCAGCATGAAGGTCAGGTTGAACTGGAACGAGGCCTGATAGCCGCCCATGATGAACAGGTTCGGGTAGCCCTGGGAGTGGATGCCTAGCACGGTGCGCATGCCCTCGGCGTATTTCTCGTTCAGCTCCAGCCCGTTCTCGCCTCGGATCTGGTTGTAGATGCCGGTCTTCTGGACCTCGAAGCCGGTGGCGAAGATCAGCACATCGACCGGGTACTCGCGGCCCTCGAACACCGGTCCGCGCTCGTTTATCTCGGTAACGCCCTTGCCGGCGGTATCGACTAGGTGGACGTTGGGTCGGTTGAAGGTCGGCAGGTACTCGTCGTCGTAGCAAGGCCGCTTGCACATGTGCATGTACCAGGGCTTCAAGGCCTCGGCGGTCGCCTTGTCATGCACGAACTCCTCGACGCGGCGGTGGATGCGCATCATGTGCTCGATGTTCTGGTTTTCCTGGCGGCGGATCTTCTCCTCGCGCGGCAGGTCGGCCAGCGCCTTCTTCTGCTCCTCGCTGACCACAGGGCCGAGGATGTGGGTCTGCAGCCGCTCGCGCTGCCAGCCCGGCTTGAGGCTGGCCTGCCACTCCGGATCGGTCGGCACGTCGTTGCGGAAGTCGATCGCCGAGGGGGTGCGCTGGAAGACGTAGAGTTCCTTGGCGGCTTTTCCGACGCGCGGGATGATCTGCACCGCCGAGGCGCCGGTGCCGATGATGCCGACGACCTTGTCCTTGAGGCCGGATAGATCCCCCTTGGTGTATTCGTAGTCGAACCGCGACGAGTGGAAGGAGTGGCCCTTGAAGCGCTCCATGCCTTCGATCTTCGAAAGCTTCGGCTTCGACAGCGTGCCGTTGGCGCAGATCACGAACCGGGCCGACATGGTGTCGCCGCGGTCGGTGGCGATGCGCCAGAGCTTGGCCTTCTCGTCCCAGGTGGTCGAGGTGACGGTGGTCTGGAACACCGCGAGGTCATACAGGTCGTAGCGTTTGGCGATCGCCTGGCAGTGGGCGAAGATCTCCGGGCCCTTGGCGTAGAAGCTGCTGGGCACGTGGTTCAACTCGTCGAGCAGCGGCAGGTAGTCGTAGGCGGAAACGTCGCAGGCGGCGCCGGGATAGCGGTTCCAGTACCAGGTGCCGCCGACGTCGCCGCCGCGCTCGACGATGCGGATGCTCTCGACGCCGCGCTCACGCAGCCGGGCTGCGGTGAGCAGGGCGGAGAAGCCGCCGCCGATGAACAGGCATTCGACCGTGTCGTTGATCGGATCGCGCGTGACGGACGCCTCGACATACGGGTCGATCTCGTATTTCGCGAGTTCTTCGGTCAGATCCGAGGTGTACTGGGCGGTGCCCTGCGGCCGGTAGTTCAGCCGAACATCGCGCGCCTCGGCGAATTTCTGCTTGATGCCGTCGTAGTAGTCCTGCTGCTTGTCGGTCGGCTTCAGCGGATCAAAAACCGGTCGTACTCGGCCGGCGACCTTGACCGGCGCCTTTTCCTCGATATCCGCCATGCTGGTTTCCTCGTTTTCCGTAATCGGGCAACGTTCGTCATGCCCTATCGGTCCGCCGGATTCAATGGTGGGGACGCATAGGAGATAGTCAACGGTAGCAAGGTTGGGGCTCTCCCTCCGCAGGCATTCCAACTGGCCGAAGGCGGCCAGCCGGAACCTTCGCCTGCTATGCCCCAAACCCCGCCGGGGTAGCGCCCCGGGGCGCAACCTTTTAGGCGCTTAAATCCCGCGTCAGGTGGGCCGTGGCCTCGGTGCTGGTGGCAATGCCTAACAGCGCATCGGCCCGGCTGGCTAGGCCGGCGTCCAGGCGGGCCGACCAGACGATGCCACCGAACGGTTCGGCGTGGCGGCCCAGGCCGGCCACATACAGGCTGTCGACATAGGCCGCGTTGCTTTGGCCGAGATGCAGGGCGGTGAACTCGGCCGAGCCAGCGATCCCTTTGGCGAGCTGTGCCGGCGAGACGGAGGCATACGCCGTCTTGAACGCCGCCAAGCCGCCGAGCTCGACCTCACGGCCAAGGCCGGTTTCGTACAGCTCGTGCGCCAGCGTGCCGGCAGGGTTCGAGGCGAAGACCCGTGCAGTGGCGGGGGCGAAATACGCCTTGGCCTCGACCGACTCGGCGATGCCGGCGGCGACGGCGCCGCGCGAGGCGCCGTGTGCCAGCTCGTTGGTCCATGTCGCCAACCCGCCGGCCTCGGCGGCGCGGCCGAGCATGCCCTGGTAGAGCGAGGCCACGAACTGCGCGTCAGTCTGCACGGCGTGGGTCGCCATGTATTCGGGGCTGGACAGGAAGCCGGCGGCAACGCCCGCGCGGGCGGTGCCGCCGGTGAGCGCCGAGTCCCAGTTGCTCATGCCGCCGGCATCATTGGCGCGTCCGAGCAGGCCCTCGTACAGGCGCTGGATCGTGGCCTCGTTGGTGTCCGGGCCGACGCTGAGCGTGCCGTCGGTCAGCAGCACCGCCTCAGTACCGCCGATGAAGGCGAGGACGGCGCCGCGGCCGAGGGCTGCGCCGATATTGGCCGAGCTGAAGTCGGTGGTGCTGACGCCGTCCACCGGCGCCTGCACGTTGAACAGTTCGACCGGCACGGAGGCGGCGGATGAATTTCCGGCGGCGTCGGTCTCGATCGCCGTTACCTGGTTGTCGCCGAGCGCCAGCGGGGCGCCGGGGATCGACCACGACTTGCCGGTGACGGCGATGGTGGCGATGGCAGATCCGTTGTCGAGCAGGGTGAGGGTGGCGTCAGCCTCGTCGGCGCTGGCGCCGCCGACCGTCACGGGGCCGTTGGTGATGACGCTGGCGGTGGCCAACGTCGGTGCCGTAGGGGCGGTGGTGTCGAGGGTGATGGCGAGGTTCCGGGTGCTGCCGGCGTTGCCGGCGGCGTCGATCTGCGAGGCGGACAGGAAGTGCTTGCCGTCAGCCAGGCCAAGCTCCGCCGCGGACAGGCTCCAGGCGCCGGAACTGTCGGCGGTGGTGGTGGCGCTGCCGCCTTCGCCGCCGCCGCCTGTGAAGTTGGAGACCGTGACCTTGGTGCCAGGATCACCGGTGCCCTTGATACGGGCGTCGCTGGTAAGCTGGTCGGTGTTGGAGTTCCCGGTGTCGTTGGCAAGGGCGATGGTGACGATCGGGGCGGACGTGTCGAGGGTGAAGGCAAGGTTGGCGGTGCCGATGTTGCCGGCGTCGTCGGTCTGCGAAACGGTCAGCGTGTGCGCGCCGTCGGCCAGGCCGGTCGGGGTGAAGCTCCAGGTTCCGACACTGGCGATGGACGCGAAGCTGGACTCGGCCTCCCTAATAAAAGGAATGGTGATCAACGGGATCAGCGTGGTGATTGCGCCGCCGCCGCCGCCGCCGCTATCGCCGCCGTCGATGACGGATGTGGTGGCGGTGAAGCCGGCACCGTCGCTGATGGTGACCGTGGAGCCGAGCTCTGCGGTGCCGTTCAGGGCGTCGTTGCTGGTGATGTGGTCGGTGGACGAGCTGCCGGTGTCGTGAGCGAGGGCGAGGGCGACGATCGGGGCGGTGGTGTCGAGGGTGAAGGTCAGCCTTGCGGTGCCGGTGTTGCCGGCGACGTCGGTCTCCGAAACGGTTAGGGTGTGCACGCCATCGGCCAATAGCGGCGCGTAGTTCCATGCGCCGCTGACGCCGTCGGCGACGGTATAGGCGCTGTTGCCTGCCTCGTCGGTGATGGTGACCGTGGCGCCGGCATCGCCGGTGCCGCTGATGGTGTCGTCGCGGGTAAGGTTGTCGTCGGCCGAGCTGCCGGTGTCGTTGGCGAGGGCGAGGGTCACGACCGGAGCGGTGGTGTCGATCACCAGCCCGGTGTCGTGCCCAGCCGCGGTGGCGGCGCCGGCCGGATCGAAGGTGCCAGGTGCGGTGGACTTGTTCAGCAGCACCAGAACGCCACCGCTGCGATCGGCGACGATGAGGTCGGGCTTGCCGTCGCCGTTG
This sequence comes from Acetobacteraceae bacterium, assembly GCA_025356735.1. Taxonomy (GTDB): domain Bacteria; phylum Pseudomonadota; class Alphaproteobacteria; order Acetobacterales; family Acetobacteraceae; genus PALSA-911. The sequence continues at coordinate 4,293 of JANXRT010000547.1, forward strand.
ACATC
>JANXRT010000549.1 GCA_025356735.1 Acetobacteraceae bacterium
TCTTCACCGTGACCTGCAGCGGCCCGACGCCCTCCTGGTCGTGGCCGTTGAAGTCGGCGTTGAACCTGTGGCCGGCCTCTAGGGCGCCGGCGATGAAGGCGTCATGCAGCTCGTGCTCGGAGCGCAGGTCGGACACCGCCAGGGGTCCGCCGGTGCCGTGCAACTCGTCGGCGCCGCGCTCCTGGTGCTCCGCTTTTCGGAAGTAGGGCAGCACATCGTCGAACGACCAGCCGGCGTTACCCATCTGCCGCCACATGTCGTAGTCTTCCTTCTGGCCGCGGATGTAGATCAGCCCGTTGATGGCGCTGGATCCGCCGAGCACCTTGCCCCGCGGCCAGTTGATGCGGCGGTTGTGCAACTCGGCCTGCGGCTCGGTCTGGTACTGCCAGGTGATGTCCTTGTTGTAGATGTTGCGGTAGAAGCCGGCCGGGATGTGGATCCACGGGTTGCGGTCGCGCCCGCCGGCCTCGATCAGCAGCACCCGGTTGCCGGGGTCGGCCGACAGCCGGTTGGCCAGCACGCAGCCCGCCGATCCGGCGCCGACGATGATGAAGTCGTATTCCTCCGCCGCCGGATCGGTCATCTTTCCTCCATTGGCGTTCATTTGGATGCCCGTTTCATGACGAGGCCAGCTTCATGACAAAGCCAGCCAGTCCTCGATGAGGTGCCAGGCGATGCTGTCGCCGCGCGGCAGCTGGAAGTCGTGCGCGGCGGGATCGGCCAGCTGCTCGCGGGAGAACCATCGTGCGTCGGTGAGCTCGGTCGGATCGATGGTGATTTCCTCGGACAGCGCCTCGCCGTAGAAGCCGAGCATGACGTTGGCCGGGAACGGCCACGGCTGGCTCGAATGGTAGTGCACATCGCCAACGCGCACCCCGACCTCCTCCAGCACCTCGCGCCGCACCGCCTCCTCCAAGGTCTCGCCGGGTTCGACGAAACCGGCCAGGGTCGAATACATCTTTCCTGTCGGGAACCGGGTCGAATGGCCGAGCAAGGCGTGCTCGCCGCGGTGGATCAGCATGATGACGGCGGGATCGGTGCGCGGAAAATGCTGAGCGCCGCAGCCGGTGCACAGCATCATGTGGCCGGACTGCTTCGGCTCGCACGCCGCCCCGCAGACGCCGCAGAACCGGTGCTTGACCCGCCAGTGCATCAATCCCCGCGCATGGGCCAGCACCGAGGCGTCGTGCTTGCCGACCCGGCTGCCGACGGTGCGCAGATCGACGAACCGGGCCTCGCCCCAGGCCTCACCATCGGGCAGCAGCGCCAGGGGTTCGTCGATGTGGCTGACATCGACGGCGAACACCGGGCGTCCGTCGCGGATGCCAAGAAAGCTCCACGGCCCGCCGGCCTCGTGCAGCGCGCGAGCCTGCTCGCCGGAAATATAGACCGCTTCCGGCTGGCTACCCTCGCTCGCCGGTCGAACCAGCGAGCGGGCGCGCCAGACCGCGGCATACAGCGTGTCGGCATGGTGCAGCGCCTCAGCGATCCAGGCCTCGTCCTCGCGCCGCTCGGCGGCACGGTCAAGCGGGCTGCCGCCATAGATGTTGATGCGGCTGGCTTGGATCAGCATTTTTTCATTTGTTCCCTGTTCCCTGGCCGACCGTGCCACGCGCCGGGGCGGGCGGCAATGTGACCGGGCGGGCAGCCCGAGGGTTGTGGCGTCAAACGAGAATCATGATATGAAGCCCTGGGAGGTCGGCGGCGGACGAGCGCCTCGCCAACCCGGTCAGATCCGGAAGGAAGCAGCCGCAACGAGTTTCCGCTCGGGTCTTCGTTCGGCCTCCCACCCCGTCTTGCGCTCGCGCGGGCCGGGTTTCGGCACAACCGCAGAAAGGGTCGCCGAAGCTAGCGGCCATGGAGCCGCATGTCCGGCCTGTCCGAGGACGACGCCCCGCCCGATGACCTGCCCCCGCCGCCAACCGGTCCCGGCCTGTTTGGGGACATGCCGGCGGTTGCGCGCGCTCCGGAGCCGGCGGTCTCGGTGCCCTATCGCGTATTGGCTCGCAAATACCGGCCAACCGACTTTTCCGACCTGATCGGCCAGGCGGCCATGGTGCGCACGCTTCGCAACGCCTTCGCAACCGGGCGCATCGCCCATGCCTACATGCTCACCGGTGTGCGCGGCGTCGGCAAGACCACCACCGCCCGGATCATCGCCCGCGCGCTGAACTGCATCGGGCGGGACGGCAAAGGCGGCCCGACCATCGAGCCATGCGGAGTGTGCGACAACTGCCGCGCCATCCTCGCCGACCGCCACCCGGATGTCACCGAGCTCGACGCCGCCTCCAACAACGGCGTCGATGAGGTTCGCGAGATCATCGAGGCGGTGCGGTTCCGCCCGATGCAGGCGCGCACCCGGGTGTTCATCCTCGATGAAGTCCACATGCTGTCCAAGCCGGCCTTCAACGCGCTGCTGAAGACGCTGGAGGAGCCGCCGCCGCATGTGAAGTTCATTTTCGCCACGACCGAGATCCGCCGCGTGCCGGTGACGGTTCTGTCGCGCTGCCAGCGCTTCGACCTGCGTCGCGTCAGCGTGGCGGAGATGTCGGCGCACTTCGACAAGATCGCTAAGGCGGAAAACATCGCCATCGCGCCGGCGGCGCTCGACATGATCGCGCGCGCCGCTGATGGCTCGGTGCGCGACGGCCTGTCGCTGCTCGACCAGGCGATCTCCCAGGTCGATACGGGGCTGGAGGCGGAAATCACCGCGGCCTCGGTCGGCGACATGCTCGGCCTCGCCGACCGCGAGGCCGTGTTCGACGTGTTCGATGCCGTGATGGCGGGCAAGCCCGCCGACGCGCTGGCGATCACCGAACAGGCGCACCAGCGCGGTGCCGACCTCGGCGTGCTGCTGGCCGACCTGCTCGACCTCGTGCACACCCTGTCCCGGCTGAAATCCATTTCTGATCTGAGACACTCGAACGAGTTGCCGGAGGCCGAACGCACCCGTGGCGCCGCCCTGGCCGACGCGCTCAGCGTGCCGACGCTCGGCCGGGCCTGGCAGATGCTGCTGAAGGGGATTGGCGAAGTCGAGGCCGCCCCGGACCGCAGCGCCGCGGCCGAGATGGTGCTGATCCGGCTGTGCCACGTCGCCGACATGCCGCCGCCGGCCGAGCTGATGCGCCGGCTGTCCGGTGGCACGCCGTCCGCGACGATCCCGACGGCTCCACCTGCTCCGCCGTCCGGCGGCCGCGGCCTGACGATGGCCGGCGGCATGGCCCAGACGGCCCAGATGACGCAGCCTAGGCCCGAGCTGCCCCCCAAGGCGCCCATAACGCAGCTGGCTCGCGGACCGACTTTGAAAAACTTTCGCGACGTCGTGGCGCTGGTCGCCGAACGCCGCGAGGCGCTGCTGCACGCGCAGCTGCTGCACGCCGTGCACCTGGTCCGGTTCGCCCCGCCGGTGATCGAGCTGCGGCCGGAGCCGGATGCGCCGCGCGATCTTTGCTCCCGGCTGGCGGCACTGCTGAGCGATGCCACAGGCACGCGCTGGACCATCGCCATCTCCAAGCAGCCGGGCGATCCGACCATCGCCGAGCAGGGCCGCGCCGCCGATCGGGGCCGCCGCGCCAACGCAGCCGACCACCCGCTGGTGCGCGCCATACTGGCGGCCTTTCCCGGCGCGCGCATCGAAAGCGTGCGCGACGCCACGGCCGATGCCTACGGATTGGCCCCCGAACCCGAACTGCCGATCCCCGGCTTGTCCGATGTGCCGGAACCACGCGAAGCCGCATCCGGCGAGGGTGAATTCGGCGGCCACGGCGGGTTGGACTACGATGACGATCTTGAGGAGCCAGACGCATGAAAAATCTCGCCGGCCTGATGAAGCAGGCCTCCGAAATGCAGTCCAAGATGACCGAGATGACGGCCAGACTGGAAAGCCTGTCGATCGACGGCGCCGCCGGGGCCGGCATGGTCAGCGTCACGCTGAGCGGCAAGGGCGACCTGAAGCGGGTCAAGA
>JANXRT010000026.1 GCA_025356735.1 Acetobacteraceae bacterium
GAGCGCCCGAGGTGAAGGTCTTGTACATCACGTAGAAGAACACCAGGAAGCCGGCACCGGCGATGAAGGCGCAGGCTGGCCCGCATGTCGGCGGCGCCGTCAGCAACTGACCCCGCCGCTTAAATCATTATGGCTTTAAACACTTCATCCAAAGTCTTAAAAAGATTGATAAAATATAAGTCTAGAGCTTAATGATGTTTCTACCCAACATCACCAGGCTCTAGAACCCCAGGAAGCTCCAGCCGGTACCGACCTGTTCGCGTTGCTGCGCGGTTAGCGCCGGCTGATCGGCAACCGGCCGGCCAAGGTTAGCCCCGCCGCCGATCCAGCAATCCACGTTGCCCAGCCCGCGCGTGCAGTAGGGTAGGGGTTCCGGCAGTTCGTCGAGCGGTCGGCAGTAATCCTGCAGCCGGTCCAGATAGACGATTGAGCAGTCGCGTCCTGAAATCACTGAGAATAGCGCATCGATAGGGGTCCGGTGGATCAGCACGATCGATGCCGCCCCGACCGCCGCGGTGATGCCGACCGGCTGCTGCCACGGCGTGTTGCAGCCGCCCAGCATCAAGGCCACGAACAGCATTGTTCCGGGAGTGGACTTCATTGCCCAAATCTAGGCCGCACCGGTTAATCACGGCTGAACCGGAAGCAATTGCCCGCCGCCATTGCCGCCGCTATGGTCCGGCCCGCGGGCATGCCGCGAACGTGAGCACGGCCAGTTCACACCACAGGAGATTTGTTGGTCGACATATTCGATGAGGTCGATGAGGACCTGCGCGCCGACAAGGCACGCGACCTGGTCAAGCGCTATGGCGGCATGGTCGCGGCGGTCGCCCTGGTCATCGTGCTCGCCGCTGCCGCCTGGCAGGGCTGGCGCTGGTGGCAGGCCAGGCAAGACCTTGCCGCCGCCGCCCAGTACATCGTCGCCCAGTCCGCCGCCGACGCCCGTGCACCGGATGCCCAGTCGCTGCTGGAGCAGGTCGGGCGCACCGCCCCGTCCGGCTATCAGGTGTTGGCACGGCTGCGCCTAGCGGCATCGCGGGCCGATGCCGGCGACCTGGCCGGTGCGGTCGCGATATGGGACCGGCTTGCCGCTGACAGCTCGGTCGATCCGCTACTGCGCGATCTCGCGACGATGGAAGCGATGCTGCGCCAATCCGACACCGGCGATCCGGCCACGCTTCAGGCCCGCCTGAAACCTCTGGCGGCACCCGACAACCCCTGGCACGCGATGGCGTTGGAGCAGCTCGCCTTGCTCGATTTGCGCCAGGGTCATGCCGACGCTGCCCGAACCACGCTGCGCCTGCTGTCGCAGGACACCACGGCGCCGAACGGCGTGCGCAACCGTGCCGGCGGCCTGCTCGCCCGGCTCGGCAGCTGAACAGTCCAGGAAACGCATGATCCCCAAGCCGCGTGCCATGAAGCCGCTTCTGCTCGCCCGACGCAGCGCCCTGTTCGGATCGGCGGCGCTGCTCGGCGGTTGCAGCCTTTACGACGACTATTTCGGTCCGATCAAGCCCAAGTTGGCCGGCACCCGTGAGGCGGTGCGCGGCTCCAGCCGCGCGCTCACGGTCGATCCCAAGACCGCGCCGAAGGTCGTGCTGCCGGCGCCGGTCCGCAACGCCGCCTGGCCTCAGCCGGGCGGCAACCCGGCCCACGCCATGGGGCACCTTCAGGCACGTGACGGCCTCGACCGCGCCTGGTCGGCCGATATCGGCGAGGGCGGCGGCTACCGGCGCAAGATACTGTGCCAGCCGGTAATCTCGGAGACTCTGGCCTACGCCATGGACAGCGACGGCGTGATCACGGCGTTCGACGTGCAGAGCGGCGCCCGGCGCTGGCGCCGCGATTTGCGCCAGGAAGATGTCGACAGCACCAATGTCGGCGGCGGCCTGTCGCTCGACCGCGGCGTGCTCTACGCCGTCAACGGTCTGGGCGACGTGGCGGCCATCGACCCCGCCACCGGCCACATCGTATGGACGCGCAACACCGCCGTGCCGGCCCGCTCCTCGCCGACCATCGCCGAGGGCCGGATGTTCTACGTGACCTTCGATGATCGGCTGCTGGCGTTGGACATCAAGGACGGCCGCCAGCTGTGGTCCTACCAGGCGCCGCAGGCGGCGACCTCGCTGCTTGGCCAGCCGGCGCCGGCCTTCGCCGACGGCTTGGTGGTGGCGGGCTTCGGCTCGGGAGAACTTGCCTGTCTGCGCGCCGAAAGCGGCGGTGTTGCCTGGACCGACAGCCTTGCCTCGGCCGCGGCCGGACGCGGCGTGTCCGACCTGTCGGCGATCCGCGCCCTGCCGGTGATCGTCGATGGCCGCATCTATGCGATCGGTCTTGGGGGCCTGTGTCTCGCCCTGGACCTGCGTTCCGGTCGGCGACTATGGGAACGTGAGATCGCCGGCAGCGACAATCCCTCGGTCGCCGGCGACTGGATGTTCGTGGCCTCGGCCGTGCAGCAGCTAACCGCGCTGAACCGCAACGACGGCGCCTCCGCCTGGGTGCTGGACCTGCCACAGTTCGACAACGAAGAGAAACAGCGCGATCCCGTGCACTGGTATGGGCCGACTTTGGCGGGGGACCGACTGATCGTAGTCGGCACCAACGGCCAGGCGCTGGCGGTTAGCCCCTACACGGGGAAAGTCATTGGTAAGCAGGCCTTGTCTGGTGCTGCGTCGTTGGCGCCAGTCGTCGCGGCCGGCACGGTTTACCTTATTACGGACGATGCTAGCTTGCTGGCCTTAAGATAGCGGAAGGATGGCCTCTGCCCCATACCCCGTGGGGGTGCTCAACTCCATTAGCTTAAATTGAACACCACCTTGACGCAGCCATCCTTCTTGTCCCGGAAAGTCTTGTACAGATCCGGCCCATCCGCCAGATCCGTGCTGCGGTGAGTGATCAGGAAGGTCGGATCGATGGTGCCGTCCTGGATCAAACCGGTCAGCTTTTCCAGGTAACGCTTCACATGCGTCTGGCCGCTCTTGATCGTCAGACCCTTCTGCACCACCGCCGCCATGTTGATCGGGATCGGCCCGGAATAGACACCCGGCACCGAGACGATCCCGCTCGGCCGCACCGCCTGGATCATCTGCTCCAGTGCATAGGGCCGTTGCATGCTGGTCAGCTTTGTCCTGCACCGCGCTCAGCACACCCATTAGCCCGTGGCTGCCGTGTGCCTCCATGCCGACGCAGTCGATCACCGCGTCGGCGCCTTGACCCTTGGTGATCTCCTTGATCCGCTCCATTACGTCCTCGTTGGTGAAGTCGATGATGTCGGTTGCACCGGCCTTTTTCGCCATGGCAATGCGCTCCGGCACCGACTCGATGGCGATCACCCGCTCGGCACCCATCACCAGGGCGGACTTGATCGCGAACAGGCCGACCGGCCCGGCGCCCCAGATCGCGATGATGTCGCCGCCAGTGATCTCGCAATGCTCGGCACCCTGCCAACCGGTCGGCAGGATGTCGGTCAGGAACAGCGCTTGGTCGTCCGTCATGCCTTCCGGCACCTTCATCGGCGCCACATCGGCCATCGGCACGCGGACATACTCGGCTTGGCCACCCCAATAGCCGCCGGTCAAATGCGAGTAGCCGAACAGTCCGGCCGTCGGGTAGCCGAACATCTTGGCGGCCATCTCGGCGTTACGGTTCGACCGCAGGCAACAGGACCAGTTGCCAAGCTTGCATTGCCGGCACTCGCCGCAGTTGATGTTGAATGGCACGACCACCCGGTCGCCCTTTTTAAGTTTGTGATCGGGTGAACCGACCTCGACGACCTCACCCATGAACTCGTGGCCGAGCACGTCGCCGCTCTCCATGCCCGGCATCTGGCCGTCCATCAGATGCAGGTCGGAACCGCAGATGGCACAGCTCGAAACCTTGACGATGACGTCGCGCACATCCTCGATCTTCGGATCGGGAACCGTGTCGCATCGAATGTCGCCGACGCCGTGCCAACAGAGTGCTCGCATGTCCAGTCCCTAGAACCCGCCAGGTTGATGACGCCGACATCGGAGCGATGCTCGATGGGTACTGCGAATGACGGTGTCGCTTCAGGGCTATAAAGATCAACCGACAGACATGTTTCCACGCGTTGCTTGACGAGTACGTTATCCGCTCTCGTGTCCAGCCATGCTTCGGCGTCGAAAGTCTTGAACCAATGTTCCTCAGTCGATAATGCCAGCCTGTTCCACGATAGCGTGCCCGGCGCCGGCGACGCGCTAATGACGCATTCACCGCACGCCCCTGATCGCACCAGCCGAGCGCGCGAGCAGCGCGCCACGCGCGCCGCGTTCTTCATCGCCGGCTTCGGCACCTCGGCCTGGGCGCCGCTTGTGCCCTACGCCAAGATGCGCCTGGCCGTGGACGACGGCACGCTCGGGCTGCTGCTGCTTTGCCTTGGCGCGGGCTCGATCGCGGCCATGCCGCTATCGGGCGCATTGGCCATGCGGTTTGGCTGCCGGCGCGTCATCTCAGCCGCCGGCCTGCTCGTCTGCGCGGCGCTGCCGGTGCTCGCCACTGCCGGCAGTATTCAGATGCTCGCCGCCGGGCTGCTGCTGTTCGGCGGCGGCGTCGGCACCGTCGATGTCGTCGTCAACATCCAGGCGGTCCTCGTCGAGCGCCAGGCCAAACGCCCGCTGATGTCCGGTTTCCACGGGTTCTATAGCGTCGGCGGTATCGCCGGCGCCGCCGGAGTCAGCGCCGTGCTTGCGTCCGGCGGCTCGCCGCTGGCAGCGACCTCAGGCGTTGCCGCCGCAATCGTCGCCACCCTGCTCCTGTTCGGCCACGGCCTGCTTCGCCATGGCGGCGATCGGCAAGGCCCCATCTTCGTGCCGCCACGCGGCGTGGTGCTGCTCATCGGCAGCCTGTGCTTTATCTGCTTCCTGGCCGAGGGTTCGATGCTGGATTGGGGCGCGTTGATCCTGACCACCGTGCACGGCGTCAATCCGGCTTGGTCCGGCCTTGGCTATGCCGTCTTCTCCGCCATGATGACGGTCGGGCGGCTGTCGGGCGACCGCATAACCCGGCTTCTCGGCGGCCAAAGGATGCTGCTCGCCGGTGGGCTGGTCGCTGCCTCCGGCATGGTGCTGGCGGTTCTCGCGCCGTCGTGGCCAGGCGTGCTGGCGGGCTTTGCTCTGGTCGGCCTTGGTGCCGCGAACATCGTGCCGGTGCTCTACTCCGCCGTCGGTAGGCAACAGGTGATGCCCATGGGCGCGGCTGTGTCCGCGGTCACCACCATCGGCTATTTGGGCATTCTCGCCGGGCCGGCGGGCATTGGCTTGATCGCCAACGTCGCTGGGCTTTCAACGGCTTTCCTCGGCGTGGCCACGCTACTTCTCGTCATTGCCGCCTGCTCGGATTTTGCCCTCTTAAAAAGCAAGGATGGGGCGCTGCCCCAAACCCCGCCGGGGTAGCGCCCCGGAGCGCCTTATTCAGGCTGGCGTCTTCGTAACCTGGCGATCTCGCGCGCTGTCGATCAGGCCGGCGAACCAGGAGCGACGCAGCTGCCCATCCTCTGGGTAGGGGCAGCTTGGCGCGCGCCGCACGATGCGGTTCTGAATGAATGAGCCGCAGGCGATCGCCGCCAGGTAGCCCTCGTTGTAGTGCTTGCCCAAGCTCGCGCTCCCATGCCGGACCTCGGGGCGCCGATGCCATCCGAAGCATCCTGCATCTCCCGCAGAAAGCGACGGTGATTGCAATAAATCAATCATCCAGCGGCACTTTTATTTGATCAGGAGGTCGTCTCGACGCTCCAGGTCGCCGATCGCACCAGTGGCGAGCGCTGCAGCATGGCAACCACAGCATCGAGTTCGGCATCCTCCGCGTTGGTTGGCACCAGGATCGCCCCCAGCTCGACCTGGTCGTCGGTTTCCGACAGCGTCTCGACCTCGCGGATCGGGAATTTTCCAAGCTCCAGCGCGCTGTCCAGCAGGTCACGCACCTCCGAAACCGCGTCGTGCTCGCATACCACATGCACGCGGTACTCGGCCTCGGTCACCGAAGCGGTGATCGGGCGGCGGTTGATCCAGTTGACCAGTGGCCGCAGCAGCGTGTTGCCTGACAGCACGGCGCAGGTCAGCGCCGCAGCTTCCGCGAACAGCCCGCTGCCGGTGAACGCGCCGACCGCGCCCGAGCACCACAAGGTCGCCGCCGTGTTCAGGCCGCGGATGTTGGTGCCGTCCTTGACGATCACGCCGGCGCCGAGGAAGCCGATGCCGGAAACGACGTAGGCGATGATCCGCGTCGCCCCGTCTGGGCCATACAGCCGCATTCCAAGCTCCGAGAAGGCGGCCGCCCCGACCGCTACCAGGACGTTGGTTCGCAATCCCGCGGTGCGCTGGCGCCACTGGCGCTCAAACCCGATCGACAGGCCAAGGAAGAAGGCGATGAAGATCACCGCGCAGGTGTGGAAGAACGCACTGGTCCACAGCATCCAGAAAAGATCGCTGAAGCGAGGCATCGTTGATCCGCCATCAGGTCAGGTAGCTATGCACGATGCCGATCAGCTCCTCCGCCGCGCGCGATGCGTCCTCGCGCGTCGGTGCCGCCACCACCTGCTCACGGATATGGTCCTCGATGATTTCGGCGATAAAGCCATCCATGGCGCCTCGGCACGCCGTCGCCTGCTGCAGCAGCCTGGCGCTGGAAACATCCTGTTCGACGATCGCCCGGTGCAGCGCATTAACCTGGCCGCGGATGCGACTAAGTCGCTTTACAAGCTTGATTTTTTCTGCGCCGCTAGCGGGTTTATCACTTGATTTCATACCCCCAAGGGTATACCTGCGCTTTACTGAAAACGCGAGGCTTGTTGTCGAACGTTGAGGCAACAATCCGCGGCTTATCCAAATCGATCGTGCAACCAGATCAAAGGACCCCATGACCCCGGTATCCAGCAGCCAGTCCCAGGAAGGCGATAGTAGGCGCTCAGCGTCTGTTGTTCCGGCTTCCCACGACTGGATCCGTGCTCGGGTGTGCAGGCTCCCTCCAAGGTTTTCGCGCAGGTAAGGCGCGCACCTTCGGCGGCCTCGTCCTCCCGAGCTTGAGCTAACGCTTAAGCGAAAGGAGGCAGCCAATGGCCGCCCTGTTCAATGTCGCCGATCTCCGCCGCCATGCCTTGCCGGATCATCTCGCCCGTGATCTTGACCGTGATATCATGCAGCGGGAGCGACCCGTTCCGCCCCGGCGTAACGGCGCACGTCCGCACCTGACCGCCGCCTGGCAAGTAGACGCGGTAGGCATGCTGGTCTGCACCTGGACCCTGGGCACCGCGGCTCCGGGTATTTCCTCCGGCTGAACCCGGGGCGGCGCTCCGCCGCGCCTCATCCCGACGAACCTACCCGATACGCGCTGGTTTTCCACGCGTTGCGCCAAGTATTCCGATCCGGAGGCCTGTCATGCCCGTTACCCATCTGACCGAAGATGCCGCCCGTTCCCTTGCCGTGCTGGACGCCGCTCATGTCGGCGATATCTGTGGTGCATTGGGCACCATCTACGAGGGTGACCTTCGTCCGCGCACGAACTGGTCGGCCAAGCTGAAGACGTTCGCCGCGATCGCCGGCCCCGGGCTGATCGTCATGGTCGGCGACAACGACGCCGGCGCCTTCGCGACCTACACCCAGGCCGGCCAGAACTACGGCACCGCGCTGCTCTGGACGCTGCTGCTGCTGGTTCCCGTGCTTTACGTCAACCAGGAAATGGTGCTGCGGCTTGGCGCCGTCACCGGCGTCGGCCACGCCCGGCTCATCCTGGAGCGCTTCGGCAAGTTCTGGGGCGCCTTCAGCGTCATCGACCTGTTCATCCTCAACGGGCTGACCATCGTCACCGAGTTCATCGGTGTCAGCCTGGGACTCGACTATCTCGGGCTGCCCAAGGTCTGGGGCGTGCTGATCGCGGCCTGCGTCACCATGGTCGCGGCCTCCACCGGCAATTTCCGCCGTTTCGAGCGGTTCGCGCTGGTGCTATGCCTCGGCAGCCTGCTGCTAGTGCCGATCGTGCTGATGGTGCACCCGCCGATTTCCGAGATCGCCCGCGACCTCCTCGTCCCGCGGCTGCCGGACTCCGGTAAGCTATCGGACATGCTGCTGCTGATCATCGCAATCGTCGGCACCACGGTCGCGCCCTGGCAGCTGTTCTTCCAGCAGAGCTACGTCGTCGACAAGCGCATCACGCCGCGGTTCATCGCCTACGAGAAAGCGGACCTGTGGATCGGCATCGTCATGGTGATCGTCGGCGGTGTCGCGCTGATGGCCTTCTGCGCGGCAACATTCATCGGGCAACCGGAGGCCGGCAACTTCACCGATGCCGGCGGCGTCGCGGCCGGGCTGGCCAAGTATGTCGGCCAGATGCCGGCAACCCTGTTCGCTATCGCGCTGATCGACGCCAGCATCATCGGCGCCGCCGCCGTGTCGCTCGCCTCCGCCTATGCGCTGGGCGACGTGCTATCGCTCAAGCACTCTCTGCATCGCGGTGTGCGTGACGCGCGCGGCTTCTACCTGATCTACTGTGGCCTGATCGCCGTCGCGGCCGCCCTCGTGCTAATTCCGGGCGCGCCGCTTGGGCTTATCACCGAGGCAGTGCAGACGCTGGCCGGGGTGCTGCTGCCGTCGGCGACGGTGTTCCTGTTGCTGCTGTGCAACGACCAGGCGGTGCTTGGCCCCTGGGTCAACGGGCGGTGGACCAACCTGTTCACCGGGTCGGTGATCGCGATCCTGGTCATGCTGTCGATCGTGTTGACCGCCTCGGTGCTGTACCCTTCGATCACCGGCGAGCAGATCCTTTGGATACTTGGCGGCGGCAGTGTCCTGGCCCTGATCGCCGCGGCGGTGACGCTTGCCGTGCGGGCGCCGGCCACCGGGCCGGCCATGGACCGCGCGCTGCGGCCAACCTGGCGCATGCGGCCGCTGACCCAGCTTCGTCCGGCTCGGCTGACCACTGCCACCCGAGTCTGGATGATTGTGCTGCGTGGTTACCTTTTGCTGGCGGTTGGCCTCGTCGTGGTCCGTGTCGTGCAATTGGCACTTGGCGGATAGAAGTGGCTTTGGGCGGATAGAAGCGGCAATCGAAAGGAAAACCGATGACCTGCCTGCGCCGTCTGTCAACCGTGCCGACCATTCCGGAGATGATGCGGGTGTAGCTGGATGAGTGGTTTGCATCCTCGACGCGCACATTGTTCCGGTCCGTCTGGCATCGTCCGATCCTGCGGATCCGGAGCTATATGTGTTTCGCCGCCGCAAGCGTTCTTCTTGGCACGGCACGGTTGCTGTGCCGTTTGCGGCTGGTCGAGCCGGAGTTCGC